>JAITTD010000244.1 GCA_031287245.1 Bacteroidales bacterium | reverse complement strand
GTTTTCTGCCTGTAATCAAAACATGAAACTTTTTTCATTGCACGCGCTTGGAAATCTGAAAAATTTCATCTACTTTTGCAAAGTGAAAAATAAGCAGGCGATGAAAACAAAAATATTATTTTTTGTTCTGCCGCAGTTAATGATGGCAGGACTGTTCGCACAAGTGCAGGACGAGCGTATTTCGGGTGGTTTTTCAAAATTCAAACCGAGATATGTTGGTACTTCCGTGAATAGCGGATTGATGTTCACTTCCGGCTACGGGTCAGCATTCTACGTTGCTCCTCAGGTCAATTTCCAACTGACGCCGCGGTTTTTCCTTCATACAGGAGTGAGCGCAGTGCAGTACAGCCTGATGCCTTCGCAGACGGATGGCGCCGTTAGCAATCGCACGCAAACAAATGCCTTCATTTATGCGGCAGGCACTTATTGGGTCAGTGAAAAATGGAGCATCAACGGGTCAATGATGAAAAACATCACGCCGAAATCCACTTATTCGCAAAACCGTTTCAGCCCGCCGACCGAAGCCATGCACGTAGGGGTGGACTACCACATCACACCATCTGTCATCATCGGTGCAAAAATAGGCTATTCCAAAGGCGGGGACAGTTTCAACCACAGTAGATTTCCATATTAAAAATAGATCATGAAAGCAGATGCAAGTGTCGTAGTATATATAATCGTTGCTGTGTTGGCGCTGTTAGGCAGTGGCATTGAAAAATGGCTGAAAGCCAAAAGAGCGCAGCAGCAACACCCCGCAATTCCAGATCATGATGCGGAAGAGGAAGACATGCCCGAACAACAACCCAGTTTGAAGGACATTATTCGGCAATTGACGCAGGAAGCGGAAGCAATGTCCGAACCGGAGCCACAGTACGAGCCGGAATTTGAATTAGAGCCAGCCAAAGTGGAGTACCAACCCTTGGAAATTATCCCCACAGAACCGGAATATCTGGTATCCCACACCTTTGACCTGCCGGATTTCGTTCATGTGGACACCTCGGAGAAGGAAAAAATACCCGAAACGCATATCTTTAATATCCGCCAAGCAGTCATCGCCAGCGAAATACTGAACAGAAAGTACTGAGTTAATGATTAATGATTAATGGTTAATGATTAATGGCATTTAGCACTATTTATAACTATTTATAACCATTTATAACTATTTATAACTATTTTTGCAGAATGAATCAGCAATTATATTCATCCAAACTGCTTGAAAATGTTGTCAATGAGTTTTCAAAGTTGCCCGGCATCGGTCAGAAAACCGCTTTGCGGATGGCTTTGCACCTGTTGAAACAGGAAACGGCTTCCGTGCAGCAGTTTGGAGAGTCCATCATTCGCTTGCGCAACGAGGTGGTTTACTGCAAGCGCTGCATGAACCTGTCCGACACCGATGTATGCGAAATCTGCGCCAACCCGCGCCGCGACCCGTCACTTATTTGCGTGGTCGAATCCATCCGCGATGTGATGGCGATAGAAAACACGATGCAATACAACGGCGTGTATCACGTGCTGGGCGGTATTATTTCGCCTATGGACGGCGTAGGTCCGGCAGACCTGACCGTAGATGCCTTGGAAAAACGTGTGAAAGAAGGCGACGTGGCAGAAGTTATTCTAGCGCTCAGCACTACGATGGAAGGCGACACGACTAACTTCTACATTGCACGCAAATTGAAAGACGCAGCCGTCAAGATTTCTACGCTGGCACGCGGCGTATCCATCGGCGACGAATTGGAATATGCCGACCAGATTACGCTCGGAAGGTCAATTATCCATCGACAACCCTTTGAAATGGGAGAATAAACGGTTTTTTCCTGTTTTTTTCCTAACCCGATTTGTCCATTAATTCAAAAATGATTACTTTTGAAACTTGTTTTCATCAAAAAAAATGAATTATGCACATCGCTATCGCCGGAAATATCGGTTCAGGTAAAACCACGTTAACATGCTTGTTGTCCAAACATTACGGATGGGAAGCACATTACGAAACTGCGGAAAACAACCCGTATTTGGATGATTTTTATGATGATATGCAGCATTGGTCATTCAATCTGCAAATTTATTTTCTGAACGAACGCTTCGGACAGATACAAAAAATCAGGGAATCGGGATTGAATGTGGTGCAAGACCGCACCATTTACGAGGATGCCTACATCTTTGCAGCCAACCTTCATGCCATGGGATTGATGAGTATGCGCGACTACAAGACCTATCGCTCGCTGTTCGACAAGATGACTGAGTTCATCCAACCGCCCGACCTGCTGATTTATCTTCGCGCGTCAGTACCCACCTTAGTCAGGCAGATTCAAAAACGGGGACGAGCCTTCGAGAGCGGCATTCGGCTCGATTATCTTGGCAAACTCAACGACCGCTACGAAAAATGGATTAGCCAGTATCTTTCGGGCAACATCCTGACAATCAACGTGGACGAGATTCAGTTTGAAGAAAAACCGGACGACCTAAATTCCGTTATCAACCGAATTGACGCCCAAATACATGGACTTTTCAATGAAAATTAAATTACAAAAATGAGGAAACATCACAATCGGAAGAAATCTTCCCTACTACAAAGGAGTATGCTCTTTTTAATGGCTGTATTGTTCGTTTGCACAGCCGGAGCGCAGCCTGTCATTGTCTTTAACAAGGCGGAACACGATTTCGGCAAAGTGAACGAATCAGACGGCGAGGCGGTACACAATTTTACGTTTAAAAACACCGGATCGTCGCCGCTCATCATCAAAAACGTAACTACCACCTGCGGATGCACTACGCCGGAATGGACGAAACAACCCATCCCTCCGGGAGGAAACGGTTTAATCAAGGTGTCGTATGACGTGAAAGGACGTCCGGGCACGATTGACAAGACAATCACTGTGCTCAGCAACGGAAAACCTGCCACTGTGGGGTTGCACATATCCGGCGAAGTGATAGGCATTGACCGCGCTCCTGCCGAGGCATTCCGTTTCAAGATGGGCAGCCTTCGCTTGTCGGAGCACCATCTGGCGTTCGACCGCGTATGGTCTTACGAAAAGCCGACTTTGACTATTGTAGCGTACAATCCGGGCGCAGAAACCGTGAAAATAGAGTTTCCAAACCTGCCGCCGCATATCAAGGCTGAAGTATCCCCCGCCTCTATTGGAAAAGAGCAAAAAGCATCCATCAAACTGACTTACGATGCCGCCAAAAAGAACGAATGGGGCTTTGTGAGCGACCGCGTAAGCCTGTCGCTGAACGGAAAACAGGATGGGCAGTATTACCTGATGGTGACAGCCAACATACAGGAGGATTTTTCGCGCTGGACGGCACAACAATTGCAGAATGCTCCGATTATTGCGATAGACCCGACCGTGATTGAAGCCGGAAAAATCAAAAAAGGTGAAACGAAGGAATACAAGGTGAAACTGACCAATAACGGCAAGAGCAAACTGCTCATCCGTAAGGCGGAATCGCCCAGCCAGCAGGTGAAAGTGACCGCGCCAAAGGAAATTACTGCTGGCGCCAATGCCGAACTGCTCGTTCACTATGATTCGGCGGAACAAAGCGGCGCTCAAAGCAAAATCATCACCATCACCACCAACGACCCTCAAAACAGCCAAATAACGTTAAAGTTAAAAGCAGAAGTGGAGTAGAAGTATCACAATCGAATCACTATTTCGTCAGAAATACCACTCCTACCATGATGAAACCTACGCCAATCCAGCGTGAAACGGACACTGTTTCCTTAAAAATGACGATGGATGCGAGCATGCCGAACACATAACTGATGCTGACGAGCGGGTAGGCGACCGACAAGGGAAAATGCTTGACAAGGTAGAACCAAATGAACGATGCCGCTGCTACACAGATGCCCGAAGAGGCAAACTGCCAGTTGAGCAGCACCGATTTGAAAAATTGCCGGTTGAAGCCAAATGGTTCCATTCTTTCTAATCCGAGTTTCAGGAAAACCTGCGTAAATGAAAGAAAAGCGCTCTGTATGGTAGAAAGAAGAATGAGTTTTAGCATGAGGTCAGAAGTATCAGTGAGTGATTTTTCAGGTCGTATTGGTGATACAACAGTATTCGTTGTACATTTTTCAATGCGGTGGGTTGTTGCAAGAGCAAATGTGCAGGTATTTCGCCTTTTTGCAGGCATACGGCACAAGCATACACTCCTAATCCCGATGCGGTATATGATTCGCCGAACACTTGCTTGTAGCATCCAGTGGGACGTCCTGCAAACAAGCCGTTGATCGCATTTTGGTAATGGTCGTCAGTGGATTTGTTGCCATTCATGCCGGTCATCACTGCGTCAATGTCGCTCAAGGTGCAGTTGCTTTCCTGCAAAATTTGGTCCAACGATGCTTGCAATCGTTTCGCAGTCGGTTTGTACAGCATTTCCAAAGCCTCCACACGGCACAAGGGGGTATTTCCCTTTGTCAGATGGTCGCTCAGCATCATGCTCACCGAAGTTTCGCCTGCAAAGGCTTCTTCATTGTGTCGCAGTTTCACATTTTCGCCGTCTCTCCGCCAGTCGCCCAATCGGCTGAGCATCAATTGAAAGTTGGGTGTCATCTCGTCGTATCCGCCCACCAGAGCCGAGTGTATCGTGCCTGCGCGAAATTGCAGGAAAGCATCCAGCAGCGCGCTGTCAAACGATATGCCTTTGTGTGAATAGGTGGTATTGTAGCCGCGACATTGCAACTCAATGGCAATCTGTGAACTGACGGTGTTGTGGGTGGACTGCATGAAATGCGTGGGTTGCAGAAACTCCTCACCTTCATTCAGCATGGCGGTCAGGAATATCTCGGTGTTCTCAATGCATCCCAAGCCCGTTCCGCTGATGACGGCATCAGGCATCGCTATCCCGGACTGTTGCACCGCTTTTTGTGCACTGACCACCGCTCGCCGCAGAATTTTACCCATCCGCCGCGATTTGTTGGGATTCAGCAACTGCTTGTAATCCGGCTCTTGCGCCCGCACATACACTCTGTCGTGCTCCGTCGGACTGGCAAACCACGCATCCGATAAGGGTGGCTGTACCGATATTTGCTCTGCCGATTGTATATAAACGTCCATTTTGTTGTCTATCGTGCAAAAATGAGGAAAAAACGGGATGTACTTTACGAAAACATTTCAAACAGCGGCAGGGCGCTCAGTGCGGTGCCGATGATGAACAGGTAGAAGATGATATAACCCAAGTAAATAGCGCTCATGCAGGTGCCGATAATGGCGCATATTTTCCCTGCATTCATGTTTTTGTAAGACGATACCGTATATACTCCCGGATGGGTGCGATATTCTTTTTCGGCTTTGCTCGCCAATACCAGTGCAATGATGCTTAATGTCAGCCCTATTACCCCGGTGCAACAGAAAGGCGCAATGGACAGGATTCCCAATACCAGCACTGCTGTTGAATTGGGCAGAGGCTGTTGTATGGGTGGCTGTTGTGGTGCAAAATTTTCTTCCATGTATAGATGATTTTAAAGGATTTAAACAGGGTGCAAATGTAATGAAAACTTTTTGAATAGCAATTTTTCTTTTCTTATTTCACATATAAGTGGCTGAATGTGGTAAAAAAATCAACATTCAGCCACTTATTTAAAAATATATTTGGCTGAATCGATGTTTTTTTATAACTTTGCGCCAAAAATAATGTAGTCATGAACACCATAATTGGTCGGAAAAGAGAGCAACGGCTGCTCGAAGAATACTATCATTCCAATAAAGCAGAGTTTGTAGTGATTTGCGGACGGCGAAGGGTAGGGAAAACGTTTCTCATCCGCGAATGTTTTCGCAATAAGTTTGCATTTTATCTTTCCGGCGCCGAAAACGCAACAAAGGCGGCTCAACTGAAAAATTTTAATGCCGCCATCAACACTTACAGCGGCTATCCTTATCCTGCCATAACTGATTGGCAAGAAGCATTTTTGCAACTTCAACATTACATTGGAAATATGGCAACGAAAAGAAAAATCGTCCTGTTTTTTGATGAACTGCCTTGGTTGGATAACAATAAATCCGGCTTTTTGTCAGCATTTGAGTATTTTTGGAACAGTTTTGCGTCTGCCAAATCGAATATTTTGCTCATTGCCTGCGGTTCAGCCACTTCATGGATTGTACACAAGATTATCAATAGCCGTGGCGGTTTGCACAATCGGGTGACACGGCAGATTTTTCTCGAACCGTTCACGTTGCAGGAAACCGAACAGTTTCTGAAATCGCGAAATATAATGATGAAACGCATACAAATCAGTGAATGTTATATGATTATGGGTGGGGTACCCTATTATCTGGAACAAATAGACCGCAGCATCGGTCTGTCGCAAAATATTGACAATCTGTTTTTTGCAAGAAACGGAGTTTTGAAACACGAATTTTCACGATTATTTTCTTCCCTGTTCAAAAACAGCGAAAATTACGTTAAAATTATCAAAGCGCTTGGCAAGAAAAACAAGGGATTGACACGCGATGAAATGATACAAATCACTAAAATAGCCAATGGTGGCAGATTGTCAACCATGCTCGAAGAACTGGAACTTTGCGGTTTTATTCGCATAGACGACAGTTTCAACCACAAAAAGAAAAAACGGCTGTATCAGTTAATTGATTTTTATTCAATGTTCTACCTAAAATTTATTGATTCTGTGAAAAACAAAGCCGAAAATTACTGGGTAAATACAGCCGACAGTTCGACCTACAAAGCATGGTGCGGTTTTTCCTTCGAAAAACTGTGTATAGCGCACTTACCTCAAATTCGGCGGAAACTCGGCATTTCAGGTGTTTTGTCCTTTACCTCGTCGTGGCGATATTTTAACGATGACAGCGGAGCGCAAATAGATTTGCTCATCGACCGCAAAGACAACGTTATCAATGTCTGTGAAATGAAATATGCCAAAAAAGAATACCGAATTACCAAACACGACGACGAGTCTTTTCGGAATAAAATCGCTCTTTTTCAAGAAGATACAAAGACGCGCAAAACCACCCACTTTACGCTGATAAGCACCTTTGGCGCAAAACACAACGAATATTGGGGAGGCATACAATCGGAAGTAACTATGGACGACTTGTTCGAGAGAGTGTAGTAAAATAGGTGGCTGAATGTTATCAAAAAATCAACATTCAGCCACTTATATAAATCGAATGAACGGACAAACGAATGAACGGACAAACGATAAAACAATGTATCACCATTGTATCACTATTGTTTCACCATTGTATCACCATTGTATCACTATCCATTCCTCAATTTTTCACCGCCTTTATCGTTTTTGTCTTCCCATCCTTTTCCAACCGGAAGAAATACATACCTGCGGGCAGTTTTTCCAGATTTATCGTTTCGTCCGGATTTACTACCTTTTGCATGTGCACTACCGCGCCGTTTACCGTGATGACCTGCAACACGCAGCCCTCCGCACCGATAAGGTGCAGCGTGCCGGTGAACGGGTTGGGGTGTAGGTTGGTGGTGATTTGCAATTCATCCTCGTAGCCGGTGATGCCCTCTTTCCATTTGGCGGTGAGCGACAGGTTGCCGGTAACAGGACTGCTGAAATTCCACAGGAACTCGCCGTTGTACCAGCCGGCGAAGGTATAACCCTCGCGCACCGGGTCGGCGGGCTTGGAGGCTGTGCTGCCTGCCGTTATCTGTTGGATGTCGTAGGTATTGCCCTGTACGAGATAGAATGTTCCCGTGTATTTATCGGCTGCGTTGGCTGTCCATTTGGCATACAGCGTAATATTGCCGGTTACTACATCGGTGGCGAAGTTCCAAACAGTGGTAAGCGCTGCTTCCTTGTACCAGCCGGCGAAGGTGTAGCCTGTGCGGGTGGGAGTGGCGGGTGGGGTGGCTTTCTCGCCCTGCTCTATCGTTTGTGGTGCAGGGGTGGGGCTGCCGCCGGTGGCATCGAAGGTGACCACATAACTTACCGTACACGAAAACTCTTCCACGCCAGTAATAGCGCCAAAATCTTTCCACCCATCGGCATTTTGATAAGCAGACAGCGCACAAGCAGGAACGTACAGGTGAACATTTGCCAATTTGACATCGTCAAATACATATGATAGCGGAAAAGGATTTCGAGTGTAAACAGAAATAAGACCGCTGCAACCGGAAAAAGCAAAATTTCCAATGCTCGTAACGCCCTCAGGAATGGTAACAGACGTAAGACCGCTGCAATTACTAAAAGCATAACGTCCAAGGCTTGTAACGCTCTCAGGAATGGTAACAGAACTAAGACCGCTGCAACCCATAAAAGCAGCATCCCCAATGCTTGTAACGCCCTCTGGAATGGTAACAGAGGTAAGACCGTTGCAACCATCAAAAGTTCCATTCCCAATGCTTGTAACACCCTCGGGGATGGCAACAGACGTAAGACCGCTGCAACTGAAAAAAGCACTATTCCCAATGCTTGTAACGCCCTCAGGAATGGTAACAGAAATAAGACCACTGCAACCGGAAAAAGCACTATTCCCAAGGCTTGTAACGCCCTCAGGAATGGTAACAGACATAAGACCGCTGCAATCACTAAAAGCATAATCCCAAATGCTTGTAACGCCCTCGGGGATGGCAAATGATGTGCCTTGTTTCCCTTTCGGATAACATATTAAGGTATCCTGATTTTTGGTGTAGAGCACCCCATTAACAGATTTAAACGTTAAATTATCAGAAACTACATCAATTGTGGCAAGGCTGCTGCAATTGCTAAAAGCAAGATTCCCAATGCTTGTTACACTCTCAGGAATGGCAACAGAGGTAAGGCTGCTGCAATTGCTAAAAGAAAGACTCCCAATGCTTGTAACGCTCTCAGGAATGGTAACAGAAGTAAGACTGCTGCAACCCTGAAAAGCATACTCGCCAATGCTTGTAACACCCTCAGGAATGGTAACAGAGGTAAGACTGCTGCAACCCTGAAAAGCACACTCGCCAATGCTTGTAATGCCATTATTGGCAACCACAGAAGTAATGTTACTGCGGTAGCCATACCACGGAGTGGCAGAATAACCCCAACTTTGCATATTCCCTGTACCACTGATGGTAAGAGTGCTGCCATCATACGTAGCCGTCACATCGGCTGCCGTCGGACTGCCAATGTGCCATACGTTTAGATTGCACGAAAACTCGTCCTCGCCGGTAATAGTGGCAAAATCTTTCCATACATCGGCTGTTTGATAGGCAGACAGGGCGCAAGCAGGAACGTGCAGGTGAACATTTGCCAAATTGACACCGGAAAATACAACATCTATGGTTTGCGGAAAAGGATTTCGAGTGTAAACAGAAGTAAGACCACTGCAACCCCTAAAAGCAGAACTCCCAATGCTCGTAACGCTCTCAGGAATAGAAACAGACGTAAGACCGATGCAACCGGAAAAAGCAGAACTCCCAATGCTCGTAACGCTCTCAGGAATGGCAAATGATGTGCCTTGTTTCCCTGCCGGATAGCATATTAAGATATCCTGATTTTTGGTGTAGAGCACCCCATCAAGGGATTTAAACATTAAATTATCAGTAGCCACATCAATTGACGTAAGACCGCTGCAATCAAAAAAAACGTCCGTTCCAAGGCTTGTAACACCCTTAGGGATGGTAACAGAAGTAAGACCGTAGCATTTGAAAAAAGCCCAAGATCCAATGTATGTAACGCTCTCTGGTATGGTAACAGAGGTCAAATCGCTGCAATAAGCAAAAGCATCCTGATGAATAGACGCCACCGCAAAGGAAGCACCATTATGGGTTACTGTTTGCGGTATCACAACGTTGCCACTGTAACAGCCCCAGTAGTCATAGGTTACGGAGGCATTGCTTTCATCGATGTCGTAATAAATCGGCACACCATCGTCATTTACTGCGAAAAAATCATACGCCTGCGCATAGAACAGGCTTGCCACAAAGAGGCAAAAAACTGTAAAAATCTTTTTCATGGTTGGTTATTTTTTTTGAATTATTGATGATTTTTGCCCCCAGTCTCAAGTCGGCGGTTATTTTATAAAAAACAGAAAGCGTGGGACTGTATCTTTATTCGTTTTTCGAGGTCTTAGACTACCTAAACTACCAAATAAATAAGCCCACGCAGCACGTGAGCGTTATTACCTATTCATGGTAGTTTTTTGAAATTGTCTAAGCTTCGAAAAACCAGAATAAAGCTAACGCTTTCCTATATGTATGATTATCTTTGTTTTATCTATTCATCTGTTTCAATACTATTTTTGACATTTAAACGCAAATATAGGGATTATTTTGATACGGTATTCTTTTTTGCAAAAAAAATCACAAAAATTTTCTGATTGTGTTCAGAAAGTGCGCACGGTCACCAAACAAAAACACCGAATAGTCGCCTATTCGGTGTTTTCCACAATCAAAAATCAATAAACACTTTAAACTAACTAATCACTAATCTTACTCTTCTTCTGTGGTATATGCTTTGGCTACATGAAGTTTGTCGTAATCTTCCATAGAGCCGACTACTATTTTCGAATAATCGCGGATACCGGTACCGGCGGGAATCAAATGCCCGACAAGCACATTCTCTTTCAATCCGTCCAATCTGTCCACCTTACCGTAAATGGCTGCTTCGTTGAGCACTTTGGTGGTTTCCTGAAATGAGGCTGCCGAGAAGAAACTTTGTGTCTGCAATGCCGCGCGGGTAATCCCCTGCAACACTTGAAACGAGGTAGCGGGCACCACATCGCGGGCTTCGATAGTACGGGCATCGCGGCGTTTCAATGTCGAGTTCTCATCGCGCAGTTTGCGCACCGTAATGATTTGCCCCGGTTTGAGTGCAGAGTCGCCTGCATCCATGATCACTTTTTTCCCGTAGATGGAATCGTTTTCGCCCATAAATTCCCATTTATCTACAATCTGACCTTCAAGGAAGCGGGTGTCACCCGGATCAACGATTTCCACCTTGCGCATCATCTGGCGAACAATCACTTCAAAGTGCTTGTCGTTGATTTTCACGCCCTGCATACGGTAAACTTCCTGTATTTCGTTGACAATGTATTCCTGCACTTTCGTGGGACCCTTGATAGCAAGGATGTCAGACGGAGTGATAGCGCCATCGGACAGGGGCGAACCGGCTTTCACGTAGTCGTTTTCCTGAACCAGAATCTGCTTGCTGAGGGGAACCATATATTTCTTCACCTCACCCGTTTTGGATGTCACCAGAATTTCACGGTTACCGCGTTTCACCTTGCCAAAGGATATTTCGCCGTCAATTTCGGATACAACGGCAGGATTGGATGGGTTACGTGCTTCAAACAACTCTGTAACGCGCGGAAGACCGCCTCCTCCGGTGATATCGCCTGCGCCTTTTGCAACAGCACGCGGAATTTTCACCAAGATGTCGCCGGCATTCACTTTTTCCTTGTCTTTCATCTGGATGTGAGCGCCAACGGGCAAGTTGTACGATGATATTTCATTTTTGCTGCTATCCAAGATACGGATGGCAGGGTTTTTCTGTCTGTCTCTCGACTCAATGACCACCATTTCGCTGAATCCTGTTTGGTCGTCGGTTTCTTCGCGGAAAGTGACGCCGTCCGTCAGGTTATCGAAAGCGATTGTTCCCGATGACTCGGAAATGATAACGGCGCTGAACGGATCCCAGCGGCATATCAGCGTTCCCTTGGTTACTTCATCGCCATTCCTGATGAACAGCAGAGAACCGTAAGGGATATTTTGTGTGGTAAGTGTGATGCCTGTATTCTTGTCAATGATACGCAATTCAGCTGCTCTACCTATTACTACGGCTTCCGTAACGCCTTCCGCATTGACACGATCAATGGTACGGAGTTCGTCAATTTCGGCTTTGCCGTCGTAGCGGGCTGTGATAGAGTTCGACTCGCTGCTGACACCTGCTACGGCACCACCCACGTGGAATGTACGCAGAGTCAACTGTGTACCGGGTTCTCCGATGGACTGAGCGGCTATAACGCCTACTGCTTCGCCCATTTGAACCATACGCCCGGTGGCGAGACTGCGTCCGTAACATTTGGCGCAAACGCCCTTTTTCGATTCGCAAGTCAGCATTGAGCGGATTTCCACCTGTTCAATGGGGGATTCTTCTATCACCTGTGCGATTTCTTCGGTGATGGCTTCGCCGGAAGCTACGAGTAATTCGCCGGTCAGCGGATGAAAAATATCGTGAACGCTGGTACGTCCCAGAATTTTCTCGTACAGTGACTGTACTACTTCTTCGTTGTTTTTGTTGGCGGTAGCCAGCAACCCGCGAAGGGTGCCGCAATCCTGTTCTGTGATAATCACATCTTGCGATACGTCCACCAAACGACGTGTCAGGTAACCTGCATCAGCCGTTTTGAGGGCGGTATCTGCCAAACCTTTACGTGCACCGTGCGTAGAAATGAAGTATTCCAACACCGACAAGCCTTCTTTAAAGTTAGCCAAAATCGGGTTTTCAATAATTTCGGGACCTGCTGAACCTGATTTCTTGGGTTTTGCCATCAAACCACGCATACCGGTCAGCTGCCTGATCTGCTCCTTGGAACCACGGGCGCCTGAGTCAAGCATCATGTAAATGGCGTTGAAACCCTGGTTGTCGCTTTTCAGTTTGGTCATCAATATGTTGGTCAGATTGGCATTGGTGTGTGTCCAAATGTCCACAATCTGGTTATAACGTTCGTTGTTGGTGATGAACCCCATGTTATAGTTGTTCATCACTTCTTCCACCTGCGCGTATCCGTCGTTCACCAAATCCACTTTTTCATCGGGCACCAGTACGTCAGCCAAATTGAATGACAATCCGCCTTGGAATGCCATCTTGTAACCGAGATTTTTGATGTCGTCGAGGAATTGAGCAGTACGGGCTGTGCCTGTCTCTTTCAACACTTTGGCGATGATGTCGCGAAGCGATTTCTTGGTCAGCACTTCGTTGATATAGCCTACAGCGCGAGGTACCACTTCGTTGAAAATGATACGTCCCACGGTGGTGGCAATGATTTTGGTTACTTGCTGCCCGTTTTCTATTGTGTGGGTACGCACTTTCACCTTGGCGTGAAGGTCGGCACGCTTTTCGTTGTAAGCGATGGTTACTTCTTCGGGTGAGTAGAAAATCAAACCCTCGCCTTTTACGGGATGTTCGGGGGTGCTTATACGTTCTTTGGTGATATAGTACAATCCCAAGACCATATCCTGCGATGGCACCGTGATTGGTGCGCCGTTGGCTGGGTTAAGGATATTATGCGAAGCCAGCATCAGCAATTGCGCTTCCAGTATGGCTGCATTGCCGAGTGGAACGTGAACAGCCATCTGGTCACCGTCGAAGTCGGCGTTGAATGCGGTACATACAAGCGGATGCAACTGAATAGCCTTTCCTTCAATCAGTTTAGGCTGGAATGCCTGAATGCCCAAACGGTGCAGTGTAGGTGCACGGTTGAGCAGCACGGGATGTCCTTTCAGCACGTTTTCCAAAATATCCCAAACGACAGGGTCTTTACGGTCAACGATTTTCGTTGCCGATTTAACGGTTTTGACAATGCCTCTTTCTATCAGTTTCATGATGATGTAAGGTTTCTATAATTCGGCAGCCATCCCTTTGGGCAAGCCACATTCGTGAAGTTTCAATTCGGGACCAACAACGATTACCGAACGCGCGGAATAGTCCACACGTTTACCCAGCAGGTTCTGGCGGAAACGACCTTGTTTCCCTTTCAAACTGTCGCTCAACGATTTCAACGGACGGTTGGCGTCTGTCTTAACGGCATTGGCTTTGCGGGAGTTGTCGAACAGAGAGTCTACTGCTTCCTGCAACATACGTTTCTCGTTACGCAGAATCACTTCCGGTGCCTTGATTTCCATCAGGCGTTTCAGTCGATTGTTGCGAATAATCACACGACGATACAAGTCATTGAGATCGGATGTGGCAAAACGACCGCCATCCAAGGGTACCAATGGGCGCAATTCCGGTGGTATCACAGGAATTACTCGCAGTACCATCCATTCGGGCTTGTTCACTTCGGCTGATTCGCGGAAGGCTTCCACTACCTGCAAACGTTTCAGTGCATCGGCTTTGCGTTGCTGTGACGTTTCCACACTGGCTTTGTGACGCAATTCATAAGACAGTTCGTCCAAATTCAAACGGTTCAGCAATGTGACCAACGCATCAGCGCCCATATCGGCGATAAATTTGTTGGGGTCATCATTGTTAAGCAGTTGATTTTCCTTGGGCAAATTCTCGATGATTTCCAAATATTCCTCTTCCGACAGGAAATCCATTTTTTTTACGCCGTCAGCCTCTTTAATACCGGGCTGAATAACGACATAACGCTCGTAATATATAATAGTATCCAATTTCTTGGAAGGTATGCCGAGCAAATACCCAATTTTATTAGGCAATGAACGGAAGTACCATATATGAGCCACAGGCACAGTCAGTTGAATATGCCCTGTACGCTCGCGACGCACTTTTTTTTCGGTTACTTCTACACCGCAACGGTCGCAAACAATGCCTTTGTAGCGAATCCGTTTGTACTTGCCGCAATGACACTCGTAATCTTTAATGGGTCCGAAGATTCTTTCACAAAACAATCCGTCACGCTCCGGTTTGTACGTCCGGTAGTTAATCGTTTCTGGTTTCAGTACTTCACCGCTTGAATGTTCGAGAATTTCCTCCGGTGAGGATAGACCTATTGTTATTTTTTTAAAGGTGCTTTTTACTTTACTTTCTTTTCTGAATGCCATATATATATGCTTAATTATTCATTCTGAATGATTCATGAAATCAACCATCTACGCCTTGTCATACACCTATTTTAAGGTATAAAACAAGCGCGCAAAGGTAAGACTATTTTTTATTTTTACAAGCAAAAAATGAAAAATAATTTCTTATTTTTTGATTTTAAAATGCAACCGTCAATAAATGAATGCCTTTGGATGATATGTCCCGCAAATCACCGATAGAGGGTTTGGCATGATTTTATTTTTGGCTGATTCTATGGAAATTGCTTATCAATGGTGAAGGTTTTGCGTCCGAACAGCATTTTGGCATCTACGGTTCCCGATAATCTCAATTTGGAAGAGTCGTTCATCAACAGCCTGAATAGAGCATTTAGATTGTCTTGCAGGTCTTCCAATTGCACAGAAACGTGCCATATATAGGTTTCCGTACTTTTGGCATTCAGTTTTACTGGTTCTGTCTGGATTGCAGTTCCCATCTTTTTGTCGCCATACCATAAATCAAGGTGCGCATCCTGCAAATTTACCGAACGGTTGGGGTTTTTAATGGTGGTTTCAATATCCAGTTGTAATACCCTATTTTTGAACTCCTTATATGTAACGTCTTTGATAGCAACTAATTCAACGTCTTCAAACTGACAGCCAGCCAGCGAAAACGCAATGGCAAGAAAAAATAAACCACAATTTAAATATCTCATTATCTGATGTTTTAAACTAAAAACAGGTTCCATTGAACCCAAAATATCCCAAAGCAAAGATAAAAATTTTTTTGATTAACAACAAATATATATACATTTGTGCGTTTGATTTTTGAGCATAATGAATAATATTGTTGAAAATATAAATCGAATACGTGACGAACTGCCATCAACGGTTCAACTGATTGTGGTTAGCAAGACCAAGCCCGTTGAGGCTATCAAAACAGCCTTCATCACGGGACAACGGCGTTTTGGTGAGAATAAAGCCTTGGAATTAGCGGCAAAAAACGAACAGATACCAAACGTTGAATGGCATTTCATCGGGCATTTGCAAACCAACAAGGTCAAGTACATTGCCCCCTTTGTGACGATGATACAAACGGTGGACTCTTTTCGATTGCTGAAAGAAATCAACCGGCAAGCGAAGAAATACAACCGTATTATTGACTGTCTGCTGGAAGTACACCTTGCACAGGAGGAGGAAAAGTCCGGTTTGCGGGGCGATGAGATATTCCGCTTTTTAGAAATGCCGGAACGGAATGTGTTGCAGAATATTCGCCTTTGCGGATTGATGACAATGGCTACCAATACAGACAACAAATCGCTGATACGTTCAGAATTCAGACAACTTGCCGATATTCACAAACAGATAAAGCAACGCTTTTTCGCGGATGACAGCGCTTTCTGCGAATTATCCATGGGAATGACCGATGATTACCGGATAGCAGTGGAAGAAGGCAGCACAATGGTACGAATCGGATCAGGTATTTTTAAATCGTAAAGTGATGAAAAAGTTATTATTTCGCGACCAGCAGTATGGAGTTGGTGTTTTGTTAGCCGGTTTCAATACATTGGTTTATCTGTTGAGTATCAACATCAAAGGCGATGACGCTCTGCCTGTGTTTTTTCTTACCTTTTTTGCTTCGGGGGGATACTGGCTGTCTGTGCTTATTTCGGCTACTTTTCGGCGGAAAACCTACCGATTTTGCAGGATTTTCCCCGCATTGGTGCTCTCTCTCGTCAGCGCCTACACGCTCAACCGCATGATGAACGTCTTTGACGCATCGCCGTGGTGGTTTACCGTCATTTTGACTGTGGTTTCCATCGCCTGCCTGAGTCTGGCTTTTTACAAGGAAATGCCGCAACCGGTGCGCATCTTGACCTTGGCTGTCACAGGTGTTGGATTAGTTGTCTTTATCTATCTCGCAGTCTATTTGACGCCTATATATGCTTTCAGTGTCGCTTTCTTCTGGATATTGGGCATCTCGCTGCACAGTTTTGTACCCTTGCTGTTCGTCATTTTTCTGTTGAGATGGCTTTTCAAATTTGCCGGTAACGACAAGAAAGCGCTGAACGGATTATTTGCCGGAGCGGGAACAGTCATCGTGGTGATCATCGTGTTTGCCATTCGCTGGCACAGTGTGGTTGGCAACATCAACGACACGTACCGCGAAAGTTTTACGGAAGACGATGTCATATTGCCCGCTTGGGTGCGTGTGGCACAACGTGTGCCGAAAAACGAAATGACCAATATGGTGTTGAAAGCAGGACTGACCTATACTCTACCCAGCCCTGAACTGAACCCGTTTCGATTTGATATACCTTCTTCGCAGTTTACCGAACAAAAAATCCACAATCCTTTGATAGTGATAGCGACATTTTTTGGTGGAAGAATCAACAGAGAGGCTGCCCTGAGCGACAGAGAAAGAATAAAAATTCTGGAAAGCATCTATGACAGCAGACAGCAGGCAACAGAACGCCTGTGGAGCGATGAAGACGTGAAAACCACGTATGTTAATTCCAATATCCTGATATGGACACAATATCGCACTGCCTACACCGAGCAAATCATCATGCTGCGCAATGATAGCGAGTATGACTGGCAAAACGGCGAGGCAGTTTATACCTTCCATCTGCCCGAAGGATCGGTAGTAACCTCGTTGTCGCTGTGGATCAACGATGTGGAAGAGAAAGGTATTTTGACAAGCAAGGACAAAGCTGAAACCGCATACCGCACTATCGTTGGCGTTGAACAGCGTGACCCTTCGCTGGTCACTTGGCAGGAAGGCTCTACTGTCAATGTCCGCGTTTTTCCGGTCACTTCCAAAGAGGAACGGATTTTCAAGATTGGAATCACTACTCCATTGCGTCTTGATGGACAACAATTGGTGTATGAGCCGGTCTATTTCGAGGGTACAGATGCTCACAATGCCAAACAAAACATCAAAGTGCAGTGGATGCAGGCGCCCGAAGAACCGGATTACCCCGATTTCTTCAAGCAAGAAGACAGCGAACTGGTTGCAAAGAAAAACGGGCATTACAGTAACCAATGGGCAATTCGCATGAAGAATACCGAAATATCCGAAGCGGCATTCCACTTCGATGGCTGTTATTACAAGATACAGCAGACGCAAATGACGGAAATACCCGTCAGCCTGCAGTATGTGTATTTAGACATCAACCGTTCGTGGACAAAAGAAGAATTTCACGAAGCGGTGGACGCTGCTGCTGCCCAAAATTGCGAGATTCGCATATTCAACGGGCAACAAATGCTTACTGTAACCGATAAAAACAAGGATATTTTGTTCACTCGACTGAATCAACTGCAGTTTTCACTTTTCCCCATTCATCTGATCGCACAGCCTGAGCACAGTCTTTTGGTCAGCAAGAGCGCTTCTGCTGCGCCCAATCTGTCGGATTTGAAAGGAACGCCCTTTTTTAGCGAATTATCGCAAAATGTGACTTCAAAACGCCCCATTTACTTCTTCCATTTCGGCAATGAGTTGTCGCCTTATCTGAAAACACTGCGGGAATACCGACTGTTGAACTACGCTACGGGCAATATGAAGGATTTGCAGCAGATGCTCATAAAGGGAGTATGGAGGCAGGCATCTGTTGAAAGCGACAGTTGCGTGACGGTACACGATGCCGGAATCAACATCATCAAGCAGCAAGCGCATCCATCGACTGCGGCAACCGATGCACCCGACCATCTGATGCGGCTGTTTGCCTACAACCACATCATGCTGCAATATGCTGCCAACTGGAATGCTACCGAGCAAGCCACAGAACAAATGGTAGCCGAAGCGCAGCAGGCTTATGTGGTGTCGCCGGTGTCGAGTTTGGTGGTGCTGGAAACGCAACAGGACTATGAACGCTTCGACATCAAAGACACGGAAAACAGCCTGCACAATGCGTCCAAAAAGTCGAAAGGCGCAATCCCGGAACCTCACGAATGGGCATTGATAGCAATAGCCGTTGTGATTGGAGGATTTTTGTTCTATAGGAGAAGAATGATGAATTATTAATGATGAATTATTAATCACCATCGTATCACTATTGAATCACAACGTATCACTATTGAATCACCATTGAATCACAACCG
>JAITTD010000195.1 GCA_031287245.1 Bacteroidales bacterium | reverse complement strand
GGCTTCATTGTGTAAAGAATCGCTTCCAGCATTCTCACATAGTTGCGTTTGTCCTTGCGGGGGAAGAACACAAAGCCCATACCGGTAACAATCTGGTTGCGTTGTGCATCTATGATGCTCAGGCTGATGTATGGACCGCCCATGGGTTCCTTTTCCATTTGCCACAAGCCATTCAGTTGCACGCTATAAATTTCATTGTTTGTAAATCGTTTGACGGCGGGGAAAATCGCTATTTCGGGCGCGTCTTCGTAGGCGGGTATTTTGCGCACCGTAGCCATATAGGCATTGGGCATTTTACCGGGGACATACTTTTTTGTCATGGCATCCATTTTGTTCAACAATCGCTCTTCATCCAGTTGTTCCGTAGCGGTGTAAGGCTCTTTCCACATCAGAATGCCCATAATCATGTCTTTTTCTTCGCGTGTAAACCACAGAAAATCTTCTTTATCCACCGCTAAGGAATATTCTTTCGGCAGGGTGATACTCACTTGAAATTTTTCTTGTGTGGTTTGCGAGAAACTGCTGTTTGCCACCTTTTCATAATAATCAATGTACTCGTTTCTGTCTTTCGTCAAAAAACGTTCTGTCAGCAGATATTTGTAGCGGTCCATGCAAGCAATCACCGAATCGGCATTGGGCGCTGTGATGTTGAAAGCCAACTGTCCTTTGGCATACACGTCATTTTGATGTCCCACGGATGTTTTTTGGGCTGCAGGGTCAATGTTGATGATGATGAGGTTGCGTGCGTTTTGCGTAGTTCCGTATAATTCCGGTTGCTGCAACAGGCTGAACATGGGTTCGTCTGCCGGCAATCCGTCCACCGGACAGGCGAGATACTGCCGGATGGAATCGCCACAGGCGCCGGTCCACAAGGCACGGTCCATCACTACAATGATTTCTCCCTGCCTGCCTGTGGCATTAGGCAGATGGTTACTTTGCAGACTGCACGAAGCCAAAAGCCCCGCCCATCCTGTCAGCCATAAATGATTGAATAAAGTCTTCATATTATTTTATTGGTGTATTTGATTATCAACTATTTCCATTTATTGAATTACCTGTTTTAGATATTCTAAAATAAGTAATCGATTATTCCATTCTTGTTATTTTGGCGCCGATGCGGTTCAATCGTTCGTCGATGCGTTCATATCCGCGGTCAATTTGCTCTACGTTGTGGATAATGCTGGCGCCATCGGCGCTGAGGGCTGCTATCAGCAGAGCCACTCCTGCGCGAATGTCGGGAGAAGTCATCACAGTGCCTTTCAGCCGTTGCTTGTTGCCCAATCCGATGACTGTGGCGCGGTGCGGGTCGCAGAGAATAATCCGTGCGCCCATGTCAATCAGTTTATCCACAAAAAACAGGCGGCTCTCGAACATTTTCTGGTGAATGAGCACGCTTCCCGATGCCTGTACCGCCACCACGAGGAAAACACTCAGCAGGTCGGGCGTCAGTCCGGGCCATATTGCGTCGGCTATTGTCATGATAGAGCCGTCAATAAAGGTTTCTATGTGGTATTCGCTGTGTGCGGGAATGAAAATATCATCGCCTTGCCGTTCAATATGTATGCCGATTTTTTCAAAAGCGCGCGGAATGATGCCCAACGAGTCGTAGGCAACGTTTTTGATGGTGATGGCTGAGCCGGTCATGGCTGCCAGTCCAATGAAACTGCCCACTTCAATCATGTCCGGCAGCAGCGTGTGGTCGCAGCCTCCCAAGTGTTTCACACCTTCGATGGTCAGCAAATTGGAGCCTGTTCCGTTGATTTTTGCGCCCATCGCTGTCAGCATACGGCAAAGTTGTTGTATGTAAGGTTCGCAAGCCGCGTTGTAGATGGTAGTGACGCCCTGAGCCATCACGGCAGCCATCAGAATATTGGCAGTTCCGGTTACGGAAGCCTCATCCAGCAACATATAGTTGCCTTTCAAGGGGTTGCCCGATACATGAAACAAGCCTTTTTTGTCGTCGCAGGTAAATTTGGCGCCTAATTTCTCAAAGCCTTCAAAATGCGTATCCAACCGCCGCCGCCCGATTTTGTCGCCACCCGGACGGGTGATAACGCCTTTGCCGAAACGCGCCAGCAAAGGTCCGATGATGAGGATGGAACCCCGCAGGGAAGCCGCTTTTTTCTGTATGGCAGGCTCTTCCAAACGTTCTATGGATACGCCTTTGGCGCAAAATTCGTAATCGTTGGCTCCCGACTTGTTAACAGTCACCCCCAAATCGCAAAGTAAGTCTATCAAAATATTCACATCCCTGATGTCGGGGATATGGCGCAGAATCACTTTTTCTTCGGTAAGCAGACAAGCGCAAATGACTTGCAACGCCTCATTTTTTGCTCCCTGCGGGTGTAAATTTCCGCAAAGCCTGTGTCCGCCTTCCACTTTAAAAGTTGCCATCTCTTACTGTTTTCGAGGAATCATTCTCTTCTTTTTGGGTCTCTGAACATTGTTGCTTCGGGGAACCGGCGGATTCTCTACGTTCTCGAAAAATCGGATGCTGTTTGCTTCCATCTTTATCTTACCGTTGGATATATCCCAAATATCCTGCATAATTTGCTCATTGGTCACTTCGCTGCGGTTCCATGCCAGGTAGGTTTTTTTCATCTGATTGGCAATCAGTTGAACCAATGCCTGTTGCGCATCTTTATCTTCTGTTTTTGCGGCTTCGCGAATGATTTCAACCAGCAACTTGCCGTAATGTTTCTGACGAATAGGCACTTGCGGATAGGGCACGATATGGGGCTTGTCCACCAATTCTTCCGGCGACGGAACAGGATAGGGGGAGTCAATATCTAATTTGAAATCGGACATGACAAAGAGATGATCCCACAGTTTGTGCTTGAAATCGGGTATGTCACGCAGATGTGGCTGTAAATTGCCCATCACCACGATGATGGTGCGCGCCGCGACATTGCGTTCCTCGCGATCTTTTAACTGAACGGCATATTGCACCATCATGTGGACATGACGTCCATATTCCGGTAAAACCAACTTTTTTTGTGATGTATTATATTCCATTGAATGAGTAAATAATGCAACAAAGGTAATACTTTTTGACGAATAACCCATTTAAATTATTAATTTTGCTGTCTGATTTTGATAAAAAATATTGATAGAATCTACCTTCATATTGCGGACAGCCGTTGTTATCCTTAATTGGAACGGGCGTCATTTGCTGGAAAAATTTCTTCCGAGTGTAGAAAAATTTTCAACTTTGCCGAATGTGTCCATTGTGGTGGCTGATAATGGTTCTACGGACGATTCCTTGTCCTACCTTCGCCTGCATCATCCTGATGTGCAGATAATAGCGCTTGACCATAATTACGGTTTTGCCGGAGGGTACAACCGTGCGTTGAAGCAGGTAGATGCGCAGTACTATGTATTGCTTAATTCGGATGTGGAAGTAACAGCAGGCTGGTTGCCGCCCTTGCTTGCCATGATGCAGCAAAAACAAGGGATTGCCGCTTGTATGCCGAAGATAAAATCGGAAACGCAGCGCGATTTCTTTGAATATGCAGGCGCAGCAGGCGGTTTCATGGACTATTTGGGCTACACCTTTTGCCGAGGACGTCTGTTTGACACGGTGGAAGAGGACAAGGGACAATATGATGCGGAGAAAGAGATTTTTTGGGCAACCGGCGCCTGCTGTATCGTGAAAGCGTCACTTTTCCACGAGGTTGGCGGGTTTGATGAGAATTTTTTTGCCCACATGGAGGAAATAGACCTCTGCTGGCGATGGAAAAATGCCGGTTATGCGGTCTGGTTTACACCAAAATCGACGGTTTACCACGTTGGCGGCGGAATGTTGCCGCAAAATTCACCGTTCAAAACATTTCTCAATTATCGGAACAACCTGCTGATGATGTATAAAAACCTTCCGCAGAAAACATTTCGCAGAATGATATTTTTTCGGATGTTGCTTGATTCGGTATCCGCCTGTTATGGCTTGCTGACGGGCAAAAACCTGTTGCCTTCCATCTGGAAAGCGCATGGCAGTTACCGAAAACTGCAATCCAACTACAAAAAAATTCAACGCCCGAAAAAATATCCGTCGCAAGTGTATCATCAAAGTGTCGTATTTCAGTATTTTATTCAACGAAAGAAAAAATTTGAAAATAAATGAATCCACAAATTGAAAAAAGTTGGCTGGCTGTGCTGGCTGACGAGTTTGAAAAGCCTTATTTTGCATCGCTCAAAGCATTTTTAGTAGAGGAAAAACGCCAATATACGGTTTATCCACCGGGTGCGCTTATCTTCAATGCCTTTGCTCACACGCCTTTCGACAAGGTGAAGGTGGTGATACTGGGGCAAGATCCCTATCACGGCGCCGGACAGGCACACGGATTGAGTTTTTCCGTGCCCAATGGCATAGCGCCGCCCCCTTCGCTGGTCAATATCTTTAAGGAAATAGAGCAGGATTTGGGCATTCCGCCGGCGCGGTCGGGCAATCTGGAACAATGGGCGGACAGAGGCGTATTTCTTCTCAATGCCACGCTGACTGTGCGGGCTGCCACAGCAGGTTCGCATCAAAACAAAGGCTGGGAACCGTTCACCGACGCCGTCATTCAAGTATTGTCCGAACAGCGCGAACATTTGGTGTTTCTGCTGTGGGGCAACTATGCGCGGGCAAAGAAAAAACTGATTGACGGGCAAAAACACCTCATCCTCGAAGCAGCGCATCCTTCGCCCTTTTCGGCATACAACGGCTTTTTCGGATGCAAACACTTTTCGCAAGCCAACGCCTATCTGCAACAAAACGGATTGGAAGCAATCGACTGGAAGGTAGGAACTACAATTACGAATTAAAAATTACGAATTACGTTTTTTTGCGTAATTCGTAATTCAAAAGCCTCGATTATATTGTGAAACCTCTACGAGGATTTGGAGGATGCCTGTATCACATTTTTTCTATTGATATGAATCCCCTAACGGGGAATGTTCGCTTGTCCGTAGGACATTCATATCAATAGAAATAAATCTCAATATAACCCTCTATTCCTCGTTAGGGATACACAAATTGATACATTTATTTATTGACAACTCCTTAAAAAATGTGTTGACCCTGATTGAAAAATATTTCAGGGCAAACGCATAAAAAAGATACCAAAAAAATCAAAAGAGGCTGCCCGAAAATTCAGACAGCCTCTTTTTAACTATGTAATAACAAATTATTTACCAAACAGGAAAGCGGCTGTAAGTGAGAATCCGTTATTCTTTATTTTGCCCTCATCAGCAATAGAGATATTTGTCAAACCTAAATTATAGCCTAATCCTATCTGAAAATGATTCAATGCCAAACCTAAGCCCAGCCCTACGCCAAAATCAACGGTTTTGAGATCATCTCCATCCTCGAAGTCATTTGCTTCTGTGCCTTTTTTACTTCCGAATTTTACATCCTGATCTTCAGGTGCAAACGATGATGCTAAACCCAAAAGATCACCCTTTACTTTTGTTTTTACTTTTCCGCTAAGTCCAAAACCAACATAAGGACCAGCCTGCACATAAAATTTTCCAAACTTGTACTGAGCGTTGATGGGGACTTGGAGATAATTCAGTCTGGTTTTGGCGGTTAAGGTGATATCTTCTTCGGCGAACGTGAGATCCTGTTTACCACCCAATTGAGCATAATTTACGCCTGCATTAATTGCGAATGCATCGGTTAAGGAATACTCAGCCAATACACCAATCTGAAAACCTAATCTGGACTTGCTTTTGGTCTCCAAACCTTCAATGTCATCCTCACCAGATACTTTCATGTTGGTGAGACTCAAACCTACGCGCGGACCAATTTTGAATTGTGCCTGCATACTGCCTGCTGTTACAATAGCCACTGCTATTACTACGAATAATTTTTTCATTGCATTTAAAAATTTAAATTTATATTATTGATATGTTAAGTTTAATTAACGGCGCAAAAGTAGATGCAAATTTCGATATGCGCAAGAAAAAAATTAAAAAATCGCAGATTTCTTGCTAAAATAGATATAAATAATTGAAATTCAGACACTATATTGTACCTATGAAAACAAAAAAAGAAATTCAGGTGCATTTTGTCGTTAATAACCTTATCAAGATAATGAATGACAGGAAATTAACAAAAGTTGCATTTGCGGACTTAATCGGGTTTACAGAGCCAAAATGGAACAAAATTTCAAACGGGCGTCAGGCATTGGACATATATGAACTTTCTAAAATCGCAGAAAATCTGCAAATGAGAGAAATAGATATTTATAC
>JAITTD010000180.1 GCA_031287245.1 Bacteroidales bacterium | reverse complement strand
AAAAGTTCAAAGTAATCAGATTCAATCTGCTGTAAATATTATTAAATCGCTTGTTGCAGAGCACTCATAACCGAAACGACACAACGGATGACGCAACCCTACACTCCCCCATTCAATGCGTTTTGCTTGCAGGCGGTTGACGTGCGACTTTGCAGGTTTTTGGGTCGAGAAGTTTTGGGAAACAGACTGAATGGTTGGTGTCCCCCATTTTTTTCCGAAAAATGATTTTGATTTGATTTTTTTGTATTTTTGTGACTGATATTCTAAACGAAAAAGGATAGAATAGGATGTAAAAAACGCAGTTAATGTGCACAGTATAAGACATATCGTTCCATGCCACCGTCACATCCTCTTACAGAATGGTTATCAGATTTTGTTGGGTTGATTTATCCCAATCTCTGCATTTGTTGTTCTACGAACCTGATGAAGGGTGAACAGTTTGTGTGCAGCCACTGTTTGTACGACCTTCCCAAAACAGGTTTTTACAAAGAGACCGGAAATCCGGTGGAGCGGATGTTCTGGGGACGGGTCATGGTTGAATATGCTGCTGCCAACTATTTTTTCAAAAAGGGAAACCGTGTCCAGACAGTGATTCATCAGATTAAGTATCGCGGACAGAAAGAAATGGGTGAATATTTCGGGAAAGAGATGGGTAAAAACCTGCACCCCACGTCGTTTTCATTGGTGGACATGATAGCGCCGGTGCCTCTGCACCCTGACAAACTTAAAAAACGGGGATACAACCAAAGCGAATGGATAGCGCGGGGCGTTTGTGCGGAATTGGGCAAGCCATTAGACAACTCTACCCTCGTTCGCCATGCTGCCGCCACCACGCAAACCCGCAAAAAACGTTACGAGCGCTGGGAAAATGTCGAACTGGGCTTTGGACTATCCGATCCCGAAAGCTTTGCAGGGAAACACATCTTGCTGATAGACGATGTCATCACCACCGGCGCCACCCTCGAAGCCTGCATCCGCGCCGCACAATGCGCCGAAAACGTCAAAATCAGCGTGGCTGCGCTGGCAGTAGCTTCTTCGTAATATCCTGCCCAAATTGAATCAATCCAACTCGGCTGGGACGGGCTTCATACATATAAAAATACTTTTTTGCATTTTATTTTGGATAATCCATTTTTTATTCTGACCTTTGTAAATCAAAAGATAAAATCTTGATAAGATGTGTGTGCGTTTTTGACTGAAGAAGAAAACAGAAAAATTAAACAAACTGAATAATTTTGAATTTTAACTAATATGGCAAGAGAATTGACATTTAAGGCTGGAAATGAGGAATATCAAGCAAATCCAACCGTGATAGACCGGAAAAAACTGTACGGTTGGACAGAAAATCTGGCGTTTGACGATGACGGTGGCGAATGTAAATTAATCACTATGGACGAATCGGGCGCACTGATTCCAAAAGGCGGTACCGGTTTGGGAATTCTTTCGCCCGACGGCAAATGGGTGGAACGTACTGCGTTGAAAACCGTCAAATTGGATGGTACGCCAGCCGATTTGTTGCCATCAAGTTATAATGCTCCCATCGAACTGACCGAAAAAGTGGACGAGGATGAATTTCTGAATCACAGCATCAGTGCTTTTTACCAGTTGGACAACGTCAATGCCGCACTGATAGAATGGATAGGCAACGATATATACCGTTTTGACTACTGTTATCGCGACAGTTACGAAGGAAAGCCTGCTTTTCTGCTCGTTGCCGAAGATGCCGAAAAAAACCAAAAACTCTTTATGTTGTTGGGCATTCGCAATGAAATAGAAATGCTGAACCTGCAACAAACCTCTTATATAGAGGACAATACCGAACAGGAAGAAGAGGACGATTCGGATGATATTGATTTTTCTATGTTTTAATTTTAAAATCGTTGAATAATGAATGGAATTAATTTGGCAAACGAAAAAAAGCGAGATGCCGAAGTGAGTTATGGCAAAGCAGTCAAAGGTCCTTCGGTGAAAAAAATTCTCGAAGACGGGCAAGTACACAGCAATGTGAAAATGCTGAAAGCGACACTTGATTTGTCGGAAGAAGCCCTGATCAAAAAATTTGGCGACTTGAAAACCTTGGGGCAAGCAATCATCGACTCCGACCCCGAAATTGATATGGAAACAACAGGCAAAAAAATCAGCCATACGCACAAGTTGTACCTGAATAAGGACAACCAAATTGCCTATCGAGTCAACATGGTGCAAGTAGTGCGGAATCCCGACGGTACAGAAAAGGAACGCCACGACCTGAGCAAACAAACATCAAACATTACAGGAGAAAATCTGGTACAATGGTCGGGTAAAAAAGTGCCCAAAGCGGTAGCTATCCGCAAATTCGTCTTTATTCGTGCTTACCAGATCAAGCACGTCAGCGGCTTAACATTCGACTTCCTCTACGACATGGCGAAAGAACTGCATGAGTCGAAATCATTGATGATGGTTGGCTCCGGACCAAAAGGCTTGAATCCAATCATCATGACCTCAGGGGGAACACCCTATCGCGCCTTCCTTGAAGGGCGCATTGACGGCGATAAATATTGTTTGTTGCTGCATTTAACCAATATCGAACTAAAAGGAATTTAACCATGGAATTGTATAAAGATAAATTAGTTGCCAAACACGGCTATTTTGAAGGCGCTGCCGAAGCGGTAGACTCTGAATCGTCAGCAAAAGCGATAGACTACAAGAAAACGGTAACAAAAAGTTACCAGTCGTTGAGCCCGGAACAAATAGAATTGCGGCTGAACGGTACCGATTTCTACGTCACACGCAAATATGACGGCGAACTGAACCTGATTTATTTCGATAGCGTCAACGTTTTCTTGCTCAACCGCTCCGGAAAGGTACGTTTAGGCATACCCTGCACGGACGAAGCAGGCAAAATTCTCACTGCCGCAGGCATCAAACAGGCAATCATACCGTCTGAACTGTATGTTGAAGAAACGTCGGGGCGAACACGTGTTTTCGATGTGCTGGAAGCCCTGGCAAACGAAAGTATGCTCCAAAAACTTCGTCTGGCGCCTTTCGACATATATGAATTGAACGACACCCTTTACCGGTCGCGCTCTTATGAGGAAACCTGCCAAAAACTGACAGATATTTTCAATCATTCGGAAAAATGCCAGCCCGTAAAAATGGAAAAAGCGTCATCCAAACAGGCTGTATTCGAGATTTATACCCAATGGGTGGAAGAAGAAGGCGCCGAAGGATTGGTGGTACGCAGCGAATTGCCCTTAGTGTACAAAATCAAGCCCCGCCACACGATTGATGTTGCTGTTATCGGCTTTTCGGAAGGCACCGGCGATCAGAAAGGTTTGGTACGTTCGCTCCTTTTAGCCATGATGACAGATGATGGAAAATTCCAGATCATAGGACGAACAGGAAATGGATTTGATGATGAATTGAAGAAACAACTGTTGAAAGATTTTACCCCTAAAATCATCGAATCATCCTATATTGAAACCGATTCAAATCATGTGGCTTTTCACATGGTGCAACCCGACACCGTGATTGAACTGATGGTCAACGATGTCTTGTTTGAGACCTCATCAGGCGCTATCACCAATACCGTGCTCGAACTCAAAGACAAACACTGGTATAGAGGCGGAAACGTGAACGGTGTCAGTTTCGTTTATCCCATTTTTGTGCGCTTTCGCGAAGATAAAACAGTATGTCATAACGATTTACGCTTGTCGCAAATCAACAGTTTTGCGCTCGTTCCGCAAGAAACTAAAACGGAAGAGGACATCATATCGCAAAGCACATTGCTTGCCCGCGAAGCATACAAAAAAGTGTCGGGTGAAAAGTTGATGGTGCAGAAATTTTTGGTATGGGCAACCCACAAAGAGAAAAATCCTGATTATCCGGCATTTGTTTTTCATTACACAAATTTCAGTTCCGACAGAAAAGAGCCATTGCAGCGAGATGTATTGATTTCAAATGATAAAGAACAAATCATGCAACTGTTTAACAACTCCATAGCAGAAAATGTGAAAAAAGGCTGGGAGAAAGTCT
>JAITTD010000163.1 GCA_031287245.1 Bacteroidales bacterium | reverse complement strand
ATACGTTTCCGGTATTGCCAT
Organism: Bacteroidales bacterium; assembly: GCA_031287245.1. GTDB lineage: Bacteria > Bacteroidota > Bacteroidia > Bacteroidales > UBA4181 > JAIRLS01. The sequence goes on along the minus strand of JAITTD010000163.1, from coordinate 6,508 downwards.
ATCAGGGCAAACACGAGACCCACTACTGCACCAATCAATCCTGCAACTATCACTAATAAGAGTTTGGGGTGGTCTTCAATAGACAAGGGGGTAAAATTTTGAATGATGGCAACAGGGGACTTAAAGATAGCTGTATCCCTCTCAAGTTCTTGCTTTTGTTTGTATAAAAACAGCAAATCACCGTAAAACAACTTGATTTCCGGCTTACTGGTCAACAGGATATCTTTGAGATTGGTTCTGTCCTGCCGCATCTGATAGTTCTGAAGGCTGTCTATCTTCTTGATTTCCAAATTCAACTCACTGATCAATGCGTTTTTTTGTTGCATATTGACTTCAAACAGCCTCTTAATGTAGGTATTATTTGTAATGTACTGAATCAAACCGGATTGTAATTTCGGGAAAACATCTTCGTCATACACTGTCACTTTCAGATATAGATAATCATCCACACGCCTCTGATTCGTATCTTTTGGGTTATACGATTCATTAAAGTCAACATAATCAACATTTTTGTCTTTATTGACATCAATCCCGTAATATGCTTTGATGGAAGAAATTTTTTCAGCATCATTTTTATTGATATTCAGATATTTGGACAGTATTTCCGGCTTGGATCCTAATTTATTTAACCGATTGACATGATTCACAAATATCTCACTTTGAATTTTGCCTGTTTCGGCTATCAAATAGGAAGAATACACTTGTTTAGTAGCATAATATAAGGTATGACCAATAATACCCCCAACGATAGCAAAAGAAACGATCCAAAGAGATTTTCGGATGAGAAAAATGACAATGCTGACTATGATATTTTTTATCTGTATCAAGAAGAATTTGAAGGCGTTCCATAATCGGGAACAAAATTCAAAGATATCAATCTCGTTGGACGAATCGTTTTTTAACTGGTTTTCAGAACTTTCCATTGTAAATGCACTATAAATTAAAGATTCAAAAATAAGTATTTTTTTTGAGAAAGAGAAACAAAAAAATTGTGCATTTAAAAATATATCAAAAACGTTTATTACTTTTGTCTTATTATTTTAATGTATAAACGATATGAAGAAAATAGTTTATTTGGTTTGTTTTATGGCTGTTTGTAAAATGTCCGTAGCGCAAAATTTTACCGAAACCGTATTGTGGCCGGATGGAACCACAGAAAACAATGGGATAGTTGAAAATGAACTTACTGAAAATAATTTCTTTGTAAGAAATATTTCTACCGCAAAATTGTACGTTTATCGTCCTGAAAACAAGAATAATACCGGCGCCGCTGTCATTATTTGCCCCGGTGGCGGTTATGCAGGCGAGGCAATCTTCCACGAAGGGCACGATTTCGCCAAATGGCTGACAACCAAAGGAATTACGGGCGTCGTGCTGAAATATCGCCTGCCCAATGGTTTTCATTTCATACCGTTGAAAGATGCTCAACGAGCAATCCGTACAGTCAGGTATAATGCCAAAAAATGGAATATAGATCCGGGTAAAATAGGAATATCAGGCTTTTCGGCGGGCGGTCATCTTGCATCTACGGCAGGTACTCATTTTGATAAAGGAAATTCCAAGTCGAGGGATGAAATTGAAAGGCTGAGTTGCCGCCCTGATTTCATGATTTTATTCTATCCTGTCATCACTATGCGGGATGGGTTTACGCACGAAGGTTCCCGCAAAAACCTCTTGGGCGAAGACTACAAACCCGAATTGGAAAAACTGTACTCCAACGAGGAACAAGTGACGGAAATGACTCCGCCCACCTTTCTTATCCTGAGCGACGATGACACCGGTGTGCTCCCTCGCAACAGCGTTGAGTTTTATATGGCGCTTAAACAGTTTCAGATACCTGCATCGCTGCATATCATCCCATCGGGAGGTCATGGCTGGGGAACGAATCCTTCAAACGCGCAATATCAGGCATGGAGCGTTTCTTTGGAAAGTTGGCTGGGACACACTGTCCTCAAATAGGAGAAACGAGAAAACGGGGAAACGAGTGAACGGGGAAACGAGTGAACGGGGAAACGAGTGAACGGATAAACGAGTGAACGGATAAACGAGTGAACGGATAAACGAGAAAACGGGGAAACGCCTCCCGTAAAGTAATGAACAATGAATCACAATGAATCACAATTGAATCACAATTGAATCACAATGAATCACAATTGAATCACAATTGAATCACAGTGTCACAATTGAATCACCCTTTTTTCGCCTGTATCCATTCTGTCGCGTTTACAAACGCTTCTACCCAAGGCGTCACCTGGTCGTAGCGGCGTTCTTCGGGATAATAAGCCCAATTCCATGGATATATGGCACGTTCGGGGTGAGGCATCATGGCTATGTGGCGTCCATCGTCGCTGTAAAGGGCAGCTATGCCGTCGGGCGAGCCGTTGGGATTGGCTGGATAGGCATCGTAACTGAAATACATTCCTGCGTGGTAGCGTTCCTGCGGCAGCGGCAGGCTGAATTTTCCTTCGCCGTGCGCCACCCAAATACCTAAGCGTGCGCCAGCCAGCGATCGCAGCATTACCGAATGGTTGTCGGGGATGGTTACGTTCACAAAGGCGCTCTCAAACTTGCGGGAATCATTGTGTACCATTGTGACTTGCGGCTTCTCGTGCGGATAGAGCAGTCCCAACTCTATCATTAATTGACAGCCGTTGCAAATACCGAGACTCAGCGTATCCTGTCGTGCGTAGAAGCGGTCAAGTGCAGATTTTGCTTTCTCGTTGTACAGAAGAGCGCCTGCCCAGCCCTTTGCAGAGCCTAATACATCGGAATTTGAGAATCCGCCTACAAAAACAATCATATTCACGTCGTCGAGCGTTTCTCTTCCATCAATCAGGTCGGAAGTATGTACGTCTTTCACGTCCATCCCTGCAAGATACATCATCCATGCCGTTTCGCGGTCGCACTGCGAGCCTTTTTCGCGAATGATTGCCGCTTTCACGCCTGTCGGAGTCACTCTTTCGGGATGAATGTCATATTGAGCAAATGAGCCTTTAAAGTGTGCAGGAAATTGATATTCAAGCGGCTGAAATTTATAGTTACTGAATCGCTCAGTTGCTTTTTTCTTTCCGCTTTGACGGCAATCCAGCAGGTAAGACGTTTTAAACCACAAGTCGCGCAATTGGTCAATGTCGAATTTGTACTTTCCGCTTTCGCAGAAAACGCGCAGAAAACGCTTGCTAATGGGCTTCCCGATGGTATAAATCTTCACTCCCGCCGCTCCGAACATTTCGTGCACCTTCACGCTGTCTGCTTCGTTGATTTGTATGATGAGTGCAGGGTTTTCGGAACACAACAACCGTACTACATCAGGCGCTTTGCCCCCACGTTCAGCGGAAATATCCGTCAAATCGACTTCCATGCCGCCGTCCTTGTTGGCGAAGCACATTTCAAGCAGCGTCGTAATCAGTCCGCCTGACGACACATCGTGCCCCGCAACAATCATTTCCTTGCCAATGAGTCGTTGTATCACATCAAACACCTTTGCAAAATATTCCGTATCGGCAATGTCGGGCACAGTGTCGCCCATTTTGCCCAATATCTGCGCAAAACTGCTTCCGCCGAGCGCAAACGGTATTTTTGACAGATCAATATACAGAATATGAGTCGTTTCATCGTTCTTCAATAGGGGGCGTACTACCCTGCGAATGTTCGACACCTGCGAAACGGTAGATATAATCACCGTTCCTGGTGATAAAACCGCCTCTCCGTCAGGATATTTCTGCGTCATCGAAAGCGAGTCTTTCCCTGTGGGAATGTTGATACCGAGATCTATGGCAAATTTGGATGCGGCTTCCACAGCATCGTACAAAAGCGCGTCTTCGCCCTCGTTTTTGCAGGGCCACATCCAGTTGGCGCTCAGAGATACGCCTTTCAGTCCCGATTCTAAATGTGCCCACACAAGATTGGTCAATGCTTCGGCAATAGCCATACGGCTTCCGGCGGCGGCATCGAGCAAAGCCACACCCGGTGCGTGTCCTATGGAAGTGGCTATGCCTTTGACGCCCTGATAGTCCAATGCTGCCACGCCAAGATTATTCAGCGGAAGTTGTATCTCGCCGACGGTCTGCTGTAAGGCAATCAACCCTGTTACCGAGCGGTCCACTTTATTGGTCAACCAGTCCTTACACGCCACCGCCTCTAACTGAAGCAGGCTTTCTACATACTCTTGCAAGCGGTGAGTTTCATAGTCAAGCGGTTCGAAATCGGGCTTCACAGCGCTGTTATCAGTTATCACCGTCTTGGGCGTGTTGCCAAACATATCTTCCAGCAGCAGGTCGATGGGTTTTTCGTTGGTATGCGAGTTTTCAACGGTAAAGCGATGGTCGCCCGTAGTCTCGCCAATCACGTACATCGGTGCACGTTCGCGTTCGGCAATACGGCTCAAAGTATCCACGTCTTTATCTTTCAGGATAAGCCCCATCCGCTCCTGCGATTCATTGCCCACAATTTCCTTGTCGGACAGTGTCGGGTCGCCGATTGGCAGGCGGCTGAGGTCAATCTTCCCGCCGGTGGCTTCCACCAACTCCGACAGACAGTTGAGATGTCCTCCTGCGCCGTGGTCGTGTATGGATACGATGGGATTTGTTTCGCTTTCAGCCAAGGCTCGGATAGCATTGGCTACACGCTTTTGCATCTCCGGGTTGGAGCGTTGCACGGCGTTCAACTCAATAGAATTTTTGTATTCTCCTGTATCCACCGATGATACAGCGCCACCTCCCATACCTATTCGGTAATTGTCTCCGCCAAGCAGCACCACCTTATCGCCAATCTCAGGCGTACCCTTGATACTGTCGCTTTTGCGGGCAAAGCCAATACCTCCCGCCAGCATAACCACTTTATCAAAGCCGAATTTCTGCGTACCTTCAGTGTGTTCGTAAGTGAGCAGACTTCCGCAGATAAGCGGTTGCCCGAATTTGTTGCCGAAATCGCTTGCACCGTTGGACGCTTTAATCAAAATATCCAATGGCGCTTGGTAAAGCCAACGGCGCGGCGGTGTAATTTTTTCCCAGATACGCCCTGTTTCCTCAAAACGCGGGTAGGATGTCATATAAACAGCCGTTCCTGCCACAGGAATAGAGCCTTTGCCTCCTGCAAGGCGGTCACGAATTTCGCCTCCACTGCCGGTTGCTGCTCCGTTGAAAGGCTCTACGGTAGTGGGAAAGTTATGGGTTTCGGCTTTTAGTGAAATGACAGTATCTTCCGTGCGTATCGTGAAATGGGAAGGTTCATCGCCGCGTTCAGGGACGAAACGCTTTATTTCCGATCCTTCAATGAACGCGCAGTTGTCTTTGTAGGCGCTCACAATGAGGTTGGGATTGGTTTCCGACGTGCGGCGAATCAGTCCGAACAGCGAATCGGGTTTTTCCGCGCCGTCAATCACAAAACGCCCGTTGAAAATCTTGTGGCGGCAGTGTTCGGAGTTGACCTGCGAGAAGCCGAAAATCTCGCTGTCGGTGAGTTTGCGCCCTATCTTCACCTGTAAGCCTTCGAGATAGGCTATTTCGTCGCTGTTGAGTGCCAGCCCTTCCTGTTGGTTGTAGGCGGCTATGTCGTCAATGTAGCGGACAGGCTCTGGCTGCAAGTCGATGGTAAACACACTGTTGTCCAATCGCTCGTAAAGCGCTTGAAGCATAGGGTCGTAGGTCAGTGGTGCGTTCTCTTTAGGCGGCGTGGTGACAAAAAAACGCTCAATGCGGACAATGCCGGTTATATTCATATTCAGGGTAATATCGACGGCGTTGGTACTCCAAGGAGTAACCATTTCGCGGCGCGGTCCTACAAACCAGCCGTTAGCAGTCGGTGCATCAAGGCGTTCAGCCTCGCCAAACAACCATTCCAGTTTGGCTATATCCGGTTGTGATAACTCATGAACCGACTGAACAGCTATTATCTCTTCAAATTTATTACGAAAAAAGTATATCATAATACGCAAGGTTTTGGAAGGACAAAAGTAGATGAAAATTCTCAGATTTCCAAGCGCGTGCAATGAAAAAACGGCTAAATCTTTTTTTGAGGTGCTATATTTTTCACAGGCAAAGGGCATGATCGGTCCTTCGGGCTGGAGTTTAAAGTTTCGGTTTTGAGTTTAAGGTTTAAAGTTTTGAGTTCGAAACTCGAAACTCGAAACATTCTCTTTTCGCCCGAATGGGCGGGATTTTCATAACCGCAGGTCATCGACCTACGGCAGAAGCCTTTTAGGAACGAAAAATAAATAACCTCGATTATATTGTGAAACCTCTATGAGGTTTTGGAGGATGCCTGTATCCTGTTTTCTATTGATATGTTTCCCCTAACGGGGAATATTCGCTTGTCCGTAGGACATTCATATCAATAGAAATAAATCTCAATGTCCCACCTCAATTCCCCGTTAGGGGATACATAAATTGATACATTTATTGATTGACGACTCCTTAGTGCTGCCTTTCAGGCAGTAGTGTTCGTGTGTTCGCACTACCGCAGGCAACGCTTCGCTCGCCTGCGGTTATGAAAATCAAGCCCTTCGGGC
>JAITTD010000162.1 GCA_031287245.1 Bacteroidales bacterium | reverse complement strand
TCATTGTGATTCATTTTGATTCATTGTGGTTCGATGGTGATTCGATGGTGATACATTGTGATTCGATGGTTTATCGTTCCTTCGTTCCCCCGTTTTTCCGTTCCCCGTTTTTCCGTTCCTTCGTTCCCCCGTTTTTCCGTTCCTTCGTTTTTCCGTTTTTCCGTTTCGCAAAAATAATATATATTTGCACCCAAATAAAAAGTCATGGAACGACGGGATTTTATTAAAACAGGAGGAATAACATTGATAGGAACAAGTTTGTTGCCGAGTATTTTACAATCGTGTGCTGCCGGCGCCAAAGAAGGCGTTGGAGCGATGATGGCACATTTCGGCGTAAGTGAAGGCGATTTGAAGAAAGTATTGACCGCAGCCCTCGAAAAGAGCGCCGATTATGCTGATTTGTATTTTGAGCATACCTTTAAAAATTATGTATCTTTGCAGGACGGCGCCGTCAATCGTGCATCGTCGGACATTGATTTCGGTGTAGGCGTGCGAGTAGTTGTGGGCGATCAAACCGGCTACGCTTATGCAGAGGACGTCACGCTCGAACAGATGCTCAAAGCGGCTCATACAGCCTCGCGTATTGCATCGGGCAACAACTTGGTCAAGGCTTTTCATGTAAATGAATTGAAATTTGCAAATCATTATCCCATCCTGCAATCATGGGAAGACGTTTCGGTGAAGGACAAGGCGCCTTATGTGCAGAAACTCAACGACCGTTGCTTCGCATTGGACAGTCGCATCGTCAAAGTGACGGTTTCCCAATCCGACACTACGTCATACGTCTTGTTCTGTAATTCCGAGGGCGTTCTGTGCTGCGATTACAAACCGATGGTTTCTTTGGGCGCCTACTGCATTATGGAAGACAAGGGCAAGACGGAGAACTATTATGCTGCCCGCTCTTTCCGCCAAGGCGTTGAGTTTATGACGGATGAAGTGGTGGAAACCATAGCCCGTCAGGCAGTGAATGGCGCGGCGCGTATGTTTACCGCTGTGAAACCCAAGGGCGGCGAATTGCCCGTGGTGATGGCAGCAGGCGGTTCGGGCATCCTGCTGCACGAAGCCATCGGTCACGCTTTCGAGGCGGATTTCAACCGCAAGAACGTGTCCATCTTTTCCGACCTGCTGGGTAAAAAAGTGTGCAACGAAAATATCAACGTGGTGGATGACGGCACGATTACCGGCAACCGCGGTTCCATCAATTTCGACGACGAAGGCATTGCCGGTCAAAAAACATACATCATTACGAACGGCGTGCTGACCAGTTACCTGCACGACCGCATCAGCGCCACGCATTACAACATACCATCCACAGGCAACGGGCGCCGCGAGTCGTTCCGTTTCGCCCCGATGCCCCGCATGCGTTGCACTTTCATGGAAAACGGCAACACCAGCGAAGAAGAAATCATTGCCAGCGTGAAAAACGGCATCTATGCCGATACTTTCACCAACGGACAGGTGCAAATCGGCGCCGGCGACTTCACTTTCTTCGTCAAATCGGGCTATCTGATTGAAAACGGCAAACTAACGCAGCCCATCAAGGACATCAACATCATAGGAAATGGTCCCAAAGCCTTAGCCGACATCACGATGGTAGGCAACAACCTGCAGTTGGACAACAGCACATGGACATGTGGCAAAAACGGTCAAAGTATGCCCGTCACACAAGGCTTACCATCGGTATTGGTAAAAAAACTAACCGTAGGAGGAATTGCTAATGATTAATGATTAATGATTAATGAAAAGACAATGTATCACAATGTATCACAACATATCACAACGTATCACAACATATAACAATGTATAACAATGTATAACAACATATAACAACATATAACAATATATAACAACATATAACCATATATTATAATGATTTCCAAAGAATATAAAGATTTAGCGCATCAGATACTGGGTTTTGCTTTGCAGAACGGCTGTTCGGCTTGTCGCATTTCCATTGATTGCGGTATGGAGAACTCTTTTGAGTATCGCGACACGAAACTCGAACAGTTGCAGCAGTCGTCGCAGCGGCAGTTTTCGGTTACTCTGTTTGTGGACGGACGTTATGGCACGTATTCTACCAACAGGATAGAAGAGGGCGAGTTGAAGAAATTTGTGAAGAACGCCATCGACTCTACCCGCTATCTGGCGGAAGACAACAATCGTGCTTTGCCCTCGCAAAACAGATACTACAAAGGTTCCGATGCGCCCGACAGTTGCTGCGACGCGCGTTTTGCCGGTTTGCAGCCCGATGAAAAACTGCAATTGGCAAAAGCCGCAGTGGACGAGATCTATCAAACCGACCCGCGCATCATATCTGTCACCGGCTCTTATGGCGACAGCGAATGGTTCAGTTACCTGATAGACAGCAACGGTTTTGAAGGCGAAAACGCCCAGACATCCTTTTCTTTGAGCGCATCGGTGTCGCTCAAAGGCGGCGGCGACGCCCGTCCGGAATCGTGGTGGTATGATAGCGCCCTGTATTGGGACAAACTGCAAAAAAAAGGCATCGGACACAAGGCTTTGGAACGTGCATTGCGCAAATTGGGACAGGAGAAAATCGCTTCGGGCAAATACTCCATGCTGGTGGACAATATGAACGTCGGCAATCTGCTTTCGCCGCTCATTTCTGCTATGAGTGGCGCTTCGCTGGCGCAGAAAGACTCTTTCCTGATGGATAAACTCGGGCAGCCGATAGCATCTGCCAAACTGACGCTGACAGATGACCCTCACATTCCGCAAGCACACGGCAACCGACGGTTTGACGGCGAAGGGGTAGCAACGGTTAAACGTACCGTGATTGAAAACGGTATCCTGAAAACCTACTTCATCGACACTTATAACGGCAACCGATTGAAAACAGAACCCACCATCGGATCGCCGTCCATACTGACCTTCCCGCAAGGCGAAAAAGATTTGGACGGACTGATAGCCCAATTGAAGAAAGGCATACTCGTAACTGGCTTCAACGGAGGCAACAGCAACAGCACCACCGGTGACTTCTCATTCGGCATCGAAGGCTTTTTGATTGAAAACGGCAAGTTGATCAAACCCATTTCGGAAATGAACATCACCGGCAATATGATTTCGCTGTGGCAATCGTTGGTGGAAACAGGCAACGACGCAAGAACCATCTCATCGTGGCGTACACCTTCGCTGCTGTTTGACGGAGTGAATTTCAGCGGACTGTAATTTTTTCAATTACGACATGTTTCAATTACGAATTAAAAATTACGAATTACGGCATTTGTTTTCAATTACGAATTAAAAATTACGAATTACGGCATTGTTTTCAATTACGAATTAAAAATTACGAATTACGGCATTTGTCCTGCAAGGACAGCACTTTATTAACCGTATGCTTCAG
>JAITTD010000146.1 GCA_031287245.1 Bacteroidales bacterium | reverse complement strand
AGAAACGCCGTTACGACAAAGAGCGCGACAGAGTGAAGAGTTGGGATAATGTACTTAAAAGCGCTGATTTGGAGATAGCAGCACACAAAGGCGAAATTGAAAAACAAGCCATAGCCCTTGCCATAGAAAAAGAGCGAGCAGAAAAAGCGGAAGCAGAAAAAGAGAGAGAAAAAGCAGAAAAAGAGAAAGCCATGGCTGAAATCGCCGAATTAAAACGTCTTTTAAACCAAAAGTAAAAAATGCAATGATGAAAACTTGACCTATCATGGTATATTTTGTTGAATTGCTTATTGCTTTTTTGATAGTTGGGACAATGTACTCAAAAGCGCCGATTTGGAGATAGGCAAACTTGAAAAACAAGCCAAAGCCAATATCTTATTTCTAAATTACTCAACTAATTGTGATTCGTTGGTGATTCGTTGGTGATTCATTGTGTACGGCATGCCCTTGTCTGTGAAAAAACAGCATCATTTAAAATTTTTGCTTTTATCTTTTCAGTTATATCCTTATCTTTGTCGTTTTAGAAAAATGAATATGTCGTCGGATAAAGTGTTGGTTTCTTCCACTCAGATAGCCATGTCGGTGGGGGCGGTAACAGGATGCTTGATGTTATTGTCAACCATCTTGCCCCTTGCCCAAGTGCTTGGTATTTGCGTTTTTACCGGTGGAATTTATTATGGTGTGCGACTGTTCCGCAACCGTTCGGGTGAGTTCAATTACGGGCAATTGTTTTGGACAGGTTTGCAGACAGCCTTTTTCACCTCTGTCATTATGGCGTTTGTGGTGTATGTCATGGCAAAAGTGATTGAGCCTTCCATATTAACCGCCTATATGGAGGCAATCGAAAAAATGCTTCAAGCGTCGGAACTGCCTGCGACCATTGCAGAGCAAACCATGCAACAGGCACGGGAACTCATTTCTCCCGTTTTTCTTGCCTTTGCTGTTGTTTTCACCTACACCCTGATAGGAGCCATAGCCGCCCTGATATGTTCTCTGATTCTCAACAAACCGAATCTTCAACCCAACACACGATAAACCATGAATCTATCAGTAGTCATCCCGTTGTTTGAAGAAGCAGAATCCATCCCTGAGTTGATTTTGTGGATTGAGCGTGTCATGAAAAAGATGTCCTGCACATACGAAATCATTATGGTGGACGACGGCAGCAGAGATAATTCATGGGCTGTGATCCAAGAAATGGCACGCACCAACCCGCATATTCAGGCTATTCGCTTTCGGCGCAATTACGGCAAATCTGCCGCTTTGTTCTGTGGCTTTAAAAAGGCTGAGGGCGATGTGGTGATTACCTTAGACGCCGATTTGCAGGACAGTCCTGACGAAATTCCCGAACTTTATCGCATGGTGCGAGAAGATGACTACGATTTGGTGTCGGGATGGAAAAAGAAAAGATTTGACAGCCGGCTGACCAAAAATATTCCGTCGAAAATATACAATGCCACAGCCCGTGCAATGACCGGCATCAAACTTCACGATATGAACAGTGGCATCAAGGCATACAACAAGGATGTCATCAAAAACATAGAAGTGTATGGCGAGATGCATCGCTACATACCTGTGTTAGCGCACAGAGCGGGATTCACACGAATTGGAGAGAAGGTAGTGGAACACAGAGCAAGGAAATTTGGAGAGACCAAGTTTGGAATGAACCGTTTTATCAATGGATTTCTCGATTTGTTGAGCATTATTTTCGTATCGCGTTTTGGCAAAAAGCCCATGCATCTGTTCGGACTGTTGGGCACTTTAGTGTTTTTCGTTGGTTTTATAGCCGCTTCAGTGCTGGGTATTCAAAAAATATACTTTTTGTATCAGGGCGTCAAAGTCGGGCTGGTGACCGAAAGCCCGTATTTTTATTTGTCGCTTGCATCCATGATTTTGGGTACACAGTTATTTTTGGCAGGGTTTTTGGGTGAGTTAATTTCACGTAACTCCACCGAACGAAACACGTATCAAATTAAAGAAATTTTGTGAAAGAAATTTGGAAATGAAAAGGATAGTAATCAGTCTGGTAATGGTTGGATGGATGCCTTATATGGCAGTTCACGGACAGGACGATGCGGCTATAAAAGCTGCCAAAGCCGCTGCTGCCAGTGCCGGACTAAAAAAATATCAAAAGTTTTCCACTGTTGACAGCATCAGATGGATATGGGGCGGTGACGCCAGTTTGTCCTTTGCATCCACAGCGCTGACCAACTGGGCGGGAGGCGGCGAAGACCAGATAGCCGTTGCACCCGCTGTCAATCTCTTTGCCAATTATAAAAAAGGCAAGTGGACTTGGGAAAATTACGGAATATTCAATTACAGCATCCAAAAGAACGGCGAACGAAAAGCCGTGAAAAACGGCGATAATATACAGATAGTCACAAAATTGGGGCATCAATTATCCCCCAAATGGTTTTACACCGGTTCCTTACTTGCACGCACACAATTTTCGCCCGGATATACCTATTCAGCCAAAGACACCGTCAAGGTAAGCGATTTTCTGGCACCCATATCACTGTATCTCTCCATTGGTATGGATTATCGCCCCAACAAAAATATTTCCGCAGCCATATCGCCATTGATGGGAAAAGCCACCTTTGCCCGAGCAGACGACATCGTAGTGTTATCCAATGCCGGTTTGGTAACCACCGAGAAAGACGCAAGCGGCGCCGATGTGAAAGTGCCCAGACATTCGCGGTACGAATTTGGCGGAGGTCTTGAGGTCAATTTGAATGGCACTGTCTTTAAAAATAAATTGTCTTACAGTTCACAAATCGTATTGTTTTCCAACTATGCACAGCATCCTGAAAATGTTGACATCACATGGTGGGTGACTGCAAAATATAAGATTTACAAAAATATTTCCGCCGACATACGTTTTGATTTGCTGTTTGACGATGACAAAAAACCGACCGATGAAAACGGTCAACTCAGAGGCGCCAAAGTGCAGATGAAAAGTTATGCGGGAGTAAGCGTATTTTATCAATTTTGAAAATAACAAATTTAAATCAATCATTCAATTTAATTAAAGTATGGAAATCAAAGGAAAATTGTTTAAAAAGATGCCGGTTCAAACCGGACAGGGTCGTAATGGGGAATGGAAAAAGCAGGAAATAGTGCTTGAACTGGAAGGCACCTACCCCAGAAAAGTATGTATTGCCGTGTGGGGCGACAAAATCAATGTAGCGTCATTTCAGGAAGGCGCTATGCTGAATGCGTTTGTGGATGTGGAAAGCCGCGAATGGAACGATAAATGGTTTACCGATGTGAAGGCTTGGAAAATAGACGTGCTGGACAATGCCGGAACGGCGCCCCAGCAGTCGCAAGCGCCGAATATATCGGATGTACCGCCAATAGAGTCATTTCCTCCCCCTTCGGAATCCGGCACTCCGGATGATTTGCCGTTCTGATAAAGACGCAACATGATGAAACACTCAGATAATCCGTTCAGCAGCATCAAAGCATCGAAAATCATCTTTCCTATTATCATTGGATTAGGGGTGGTGGCATGGATGTTCTATCGCGAATTTAATCCCGAAGCATTCAAAAGTATGCCGTTTGTATGGTGGCGGGTGTTTATTTTCCTCGTGATTGCATTTCTCTGTATGTTCATGCGCGATTTCGGCTACATTGTGCGCATCAGACTGCTTTCCGACAATAAGTTGACATGGTTGCAGTCTTTCCGCATCATCATGCTGTGGGAATTTACCTCAGCCGTCACTCCGTCAGCCATTGGCGGCACCAGCGTTGCCATACTGTTTGTCAACAAAGAGGGCATCAGTCTGGGGAAAAGTTCATCTATCGTGCTTGCCACCTCCTTTTTGGATGAATTGTATTTCATCTTCATGTTTCCGATTCTGTTGCTGGCAGTCAACGCCCAAACGCTCTTTTCCATCGGCGAACATACCGGCTCTTTTCTCAATGAGTTTTTTTGGTTTGCCGCCATTGGCTATGGCATCAAACTCATCTATGTCATCATTGTCAGTTACGGATTGTTTGTCAATCCACGCGGTCTGAAATGGATGCTGATGCAAATTTTCCGCTTGCGCTTTTTGCGACGGTGGAGGCATCCAATCAACGAAGCCGGCTACGAAATTGTCGAAAGTTCGCGCGAATTGAAACGCAAACCTTTTTCGTTTTGGGTAAAAGCCTTCGGTTCCACATGGTTCTCGTGGACAGCACGTTATTGGGTGGTGAACATGATTCTGCTGGCATTTTTCGTCCTGCCTCACTTCAGCCAGCATTTTCTCATCTTTGCGCGGCAGTTTGTCATGTGGATTATGCAGTTGATAGCGCCCACCCCCGGCGGCAGCGGTTTTGCCGAAGCCATTTTTACACGCTATCTGGGCGACCTGATTCCCGTAAGCGACATGGCAATGGCAGGATCGGTGGCTGTTGTGATGGCGCTCATCTGGCGTTTCATCAGTTATTACCCCTATCTGATTGTCGGAGCGCTCATGGTCCCCAAATGGATCAATAGCAAGTTTTCCAAAAAAAACAAGAAATAATGCATGTCGGATTGTTTTTCGGCTCGTTCAATCCCATCCATATCGGACATCTGGCTATTGCCAACTATATGCTCGAATTTTCGGATATGGAACAGATATGGTTGGTGGTGAGTCCACACAATCCGTTCAAGACGAAGACAAGCCTGCTGCCTGAAGCCGACAGACTGCATCTGGTGAACCTTGCCATTGACGGACACCCGCGCTACAAGGCAAGCAGCATTGAATTTAAGATGCCCAAACCGTCCTACACTATTGATACCTTAGTGCTACTGTCGGAAAAATACCCGCAACACCGCTTTTCCCTTATCATGGGGGCTGACAATTTAGACGCCTTTCCCAAATGGAAAAACTGCGATGCCATTGTTGCCGGCTATCATCGCTATATCTATCCCCGCCCCGATTCAACCATGCCAACCACCGCAGAACTTGAAAATGCGACCATAGTGGATGCGCCCCTGATGGACATTTCCTCGTCCTTTATCCGCTCGTCCATCGCGCTGGGAAAGGAATTGCCCTTTTTCATGCCCGAAAAAGTGTATCAATATATGAAAGAGATGCACTTTTATGAAACAGTAAAATAGTATCCCTGTGCAATTACAAAATTACGAATGCTGTTGAGCGCGTAATTCGTACCCTTGCTGTAGAATCTCTCCTACCACAAAAATACTGCCGCCTACAAATATTGTATCTTCGGTGGCGGCATCGCGGAGAGCAGACCTGAGCGCCAACGCGGTGGTGGCGTGATGGGAACCTTTCAGTCCATACTCCTGCGCTTTCTGTTGCAAAACCTGCGCGTCCAAAGCCCGCGGAATAGATGCCTGCGTGAAGTAATAAATGGCATCTTTCGGCAGCAATTCAAGCATCCCGCTGATGTCTTTATCATTGACAAAGCCTGCCACTATCCGCAAATGCGGTATTCCGGCGAGTTGCCGTGCCACCTGCGCCATCCCTGCCACATTGTGAGCGGTGTCGCAAATGACCAACGGATGTTCCTGCAACCTTTGCCAGCGTCCGCGTAAGCCTGTCGTCTGCGCGGCGTGTTTCAGCGAAGGCACAATGCGCTCGTTTTTTATTTGGATGCTGGTATGTTGTCGCAATGCCATGATGGCAATCAGGGTGGTGACGATGTTTTTCTGCTGGTACTCGCCCGCCAGGTCAATGACAACGGGAAGCGGCAACTCTTTTCCATCTTGCCTGAAATAGAATGTTTGTGATCCGCCCTCAGTCCAACTGCGGCTTACGGCGGCGTGTTGGTCGGCAAAAATGATTTTGCAACCCAATTCACCGGCTTTTTCCATCAATACTTTGTCCGCTCCGGCTTGCGTTTCGCCAATCACCACCGGCACTCGTGGTTTGATGATGCCGGCTTTCTCGGTAGCGATGGCTATCGGGTTGTTACCGAGAAATTGCGTGTGATCCAAACTGATATTGGTAATCACCGACAATATCGGCTCTATGATGTTGGTAGCGTCCAATCGTCCCCCCATGCCGGTTTCTATCACCGCCACCTCCACATGATGGCGTGCAAAATGGTCAAAAGCCATAGCGGTGGTCATCTCAAAAAAACTGGGCTGTACCTTTTCCAAAATACCGCGACTTTTCTCCACAAAGTCAATCACTTCCTGTTCGGAAATCATTTCGCCGTTTATCTTTATTCGTTCCCGAAAATCCTCCAAATGGGGCGATGTGAACAAACCGGTCAAATATCCGCTTCCCTGCAGCGCCGCCGCCAACAGATGCGACACGGAACCCTTGCCGTTGGTGCCTGCTACATGAATGGACTTGAATTTTTTATGCGGCTGTGCATAAAAGTCATCCAACTCGGTGATGGTTTGCAATCCGGGCTTGTAGGCAACCCCTCCACTGTGGTGAAACACAGGCAGAGAACTAAAAAGGAACTCCACCGTTTCGCGATAATTCATAAATTCTTTTTAAATAATCGCACAAAAATAGCAAAAAAGACGCAATTATTTTTTATTTTTGCACCCTCTTTACGGAAAATCATGTTTAAACATCTGTCTGTTCGCAATTATGTTCTGATTCAGGAATTGGAGATTGACTTTTTTGAAGGTTTGTCCATCATTACCGGCGAAACCGGTGCGGGAAAGTCCATTCTGTTGGGTGCTTTAGGCTTGCTGGTGGGACAACGTGCCGACAGCAACACGCTACTTGACAAAACCGCCAAATGCGCGATAGAAGGCATATTCAGCCTTCCCAAAAGTGCATGGAAGGACTGGTTTGCCGAAAACGAACTGGATTATGCCGAAGATACCATCCTACGAAGAGAAATCACGGTTGACGGCAAATCGAGAGCATTTGTCAACGATTCGCCGGTCAATTTAGCCATTCTCAAAGATTTGGGCACTAAATTGATTGATATTCACTCGCAACATCAAAATATTTATCTGCAATCCCCCGAATTTCAGTTGCAAATTCTGGATACCTACGCACAACAGTTGGTTGCTGTGGCACAATACAGTCAGAAATACGGCGAATATCGCAAGTTATGCAGCCGATTGGAAGAAATGAAAGCGGCAGCCCAACAAAATCAAGCAGATGCAGATTATATCCGATTCAGGTTTGAAGAATTGAACGAGGCACATTTGCAAGACGGTGAGCAGGAAGCGCTGGAAGAAGAGCAGAAAACCCTCGCCCACGCAGGAGAAATAAAAGCCGGATTGATGCAGGCGTTTTCCTGCCTCGATTCCGACAATGACTCCATCACAACATTGCTGAAATCAACAGTTTCGGTGATGGGCAAACTGAAAGACATCTATCCGCCTGCCGGAGATTTCCTGCAACGGTTGGATTCAGCACTGATTGATTTACGGGATATCGCGTCTGAAACAGAAAGGCTGGCTGAGGCGATAGAGCACAATCCGACACGTATGGACGAAGTGAACGAGCGCCTTGACTTGATATACCGACTTTTGCAGAAGCATCATGCAACTACGGTCGGCGAATTGACAGCCATTCGCGATGAATTGGATGCAAAACTCGCAGAAATAGGCGATTCTCATCTGAACATAGAGCAGGTAGAGAAGGAAATAAAGACATTGCAAGATGAACTTTCGCAACTTTCCGACATGATTTCCGCCCGACGCAAGCAGGCTGCCCCCGAAATCGAACAGCAGATTCATTCGTTCCTCACGCAACTCGGTATCACCAATGCCGTGTTCAAAGTGGATATTCAGCCTTCGCCGCAGTTGCTCTCAACCGGAAGCGATACCGTAAAATTCCTGTTTTCTGCCAACAAACAGCAAAACCTTCAAGAATTGGGCAAAGTGGCATCAGGTGGCGAAATGTCGCGAGTGATGCTAAGCCTTAAAGCCACCATTGCCGGAAAAATTTCCCTGCCAACACTCATTTTCGACGAGATAGACAGTGGCGTGTCGGGCATCATAGCCGAAAAAATGGGAAACATCCTTGAACAAATGGCTCAATTTGCACAGATCATCAACATCACCCACCTGCCGCAGATTGCAGCCAAAGGACAGCATCATTACAAGGTGTATAAAAAGGATACGGAAAACAGCACTCAAACCAAAGTGCGCCAACTGACGCAGGAAGAAAGGGTGCTGGAAATAGCCCGCATCCTCAGCGGTGCGGAAATGACCGAAGCAGCATTAGCCAATGCACGCCATTTGCTCAAATATTGAAACGATGAATGATGCGAAAAGTTTACCCCGGCAGTTTGACCAATACGTCAGGGAAAACGGGCTTTTACCTGCTGATGCAAAGGTATTGGCTGCCGTCAGCGGGGGCATCGACTCTATGGTAATGCTGAATCTGTTGCACCGAGCGGGAATGGATGTGGCAGTGGCGCATTGCAACTTTTCCCTGCGCGGGGATGAATCGGACGGCGACGAGGCTTTGGTGAAGCAACAAGCCGCCGATTATCACTTCCCGTTTCACTCCATTCGCTTTGAAACAACGCAGTATGCCGCACAGCACGGCATCTCCATTCAAATGGCAGCGCGAGAACTGCGCTACCGCTGGTTTGGCGAGTTATCCGCAGAACATGGATACAACCCTGTCGCCATTGCCCACAACAGCGACGACCGAATTGAAACCCTGTTCATCAATCTGGCACGAGGCACAGGCATCAGAGGGTTGACAAGCATACAAGCCCGTAATGACAACATTATTCGCCCGTTGCTATTTGCCTCACGCCGCGAAATAGCCGCTTACGCCACACTGGAACAGATCGCTTTCCGCGAAGATTCAAGCAACGCAAGCGACAAATATGCTCGCAATCACATCCGGCACCATCTCATACCCGGATTGGAAGGATTTTTCCCCGCTTTCCGAAAAACGATGGAACGCAATATGGAAAATATGGCAGGTGTGGAAGCTTTTTATCACGAATCCATTGAGCGATTCAGCCGAAAGATAAGTTATACCGAAGGGGGGGTACTTTATATCGACATAACAGGGCTTTTGGAAAGCCCATCCCCTCCGGCCCTGCTGCATGAAATGTTGCGCCCCTGCGGATTTTCGGCTGAAACCATCAACGAACTGCTGCAAACGCCCGCCCGTTCGGGACGGCAATTTTTCAGCGCCTCGCATCGTTTGCTCTGCGACCGGAAAAAACTGATGGTGCACATTTTGGACGCCCCCCCCGACATAAAAGAATATCCGGTTGACCTGAATGTGGAAAGCCTGTCCTTCTCCGACGGCGTGTTAAGTCTCAAACTGTTCGATGTGCCGCCCAGATATAAGCCAGAACGCTCTCCATTCATCGCCTGCTTGGATGCCGACTGCCTGAACGCACCGCTGTTGCTAAGAAAATGGCGCACAGGCGACCGTTTCCGCCCACTCGGAATGAAGCAAATGAAAAAACTGAGTGACTTCTTTTCAGACAACAAATTATCGCTTATTGACAAGGAAAAAGTATGGGTGCTGACCGCCGCCGAAGAAATAGCGTGGATAGCAGGCTACCGAATTGACGACCGATACAAAATTACCGAAAAGACCACGAAAGGAGCAAGAATGCAGTTGACT
>JAITTD010000084.1 GCA_031287245.1 Bacteroidales bacterium | reverse complement strand
ATGGTTCGTGGTGCGTTTCGGAAAATTACGGTAAAACCATTATCGCCAATGCGGTTACTTACCGATTAAATAAGGAAGTTGCCGACAGGCAACTGCTATTGAATCAAAAATAAACTTTTTTTAATTTGTTTTAAAAGAAAAGTTTGTATCTTTGCGTGGTATTGGTATGAGGCAAATACGGTTAGTTGCGGCGGTCTGTAACACGGAGTAAGCAGGTTCGAATCCTGCCATACCAACGCAGTGGTTAAAATCCACACGATGGCGGCGAAGCTAACACTAAGCAATGCCGGGGCACTCTTCAGCGGGGATTTATCCCCGCTGTCGCATTTATAGGAGTTTCGAAAGAATTTTTTCCAATTGAATTTTATAATTGTTCTTTTTTTCAGGATTATACGAATTAAAGAGACTTCCATGTATCATGACGCTTTTTCCTTTCCAAATCACATAGCATTCCAAAATAGTTTTGTTTTTGAAATCAACATATCTGTTGACAATACCTTTGGCTATTTTTTCAATATCCAAATACTCGTTTTGGAGGTTATGAAGGTCGATGATCACTGCTTCGCATTTTTGCTTAACGGCGCTATTGAAACCACTTGAAACGCCATTCCATGAATTTAGTCTTTTGGCATCTGCCAATTTACCATTCAACAGATATTCTGGATTTTTCACTACGCCATTGCTCTGGTCGCCCACATGCTTGCGTATTTCCAAATCCATTCCTGGATAATTATCAAGCAATATCCTTCCAGTTCTGACATTATCAGATATTTCCTCATGATGGGCGCATACGTTGATTTTCAGATTACTTTGAGAATCGGTATAGTAGAGTTTGGATACTTGCTCAAATGTTTTACCGGCAGGATCATAAAAGTACGAGGCATCATTGGAGAATATTTTTCCTGTTTTTGCGGGGTTTCCTTTCAATCCTTTTGCGGCGGGCACATCAACGGATGTTGCGTTTACCGGTTCGTCTGTTTCACGCCAGTCACACTTACAGTTCCAGAGAGTGCCGGGCTGGTTGTTGTTCCAAAATGGATCGTCCTTGCTCCATACCCTGTTGTAGTAGTGGCGGTGTTCCTCTCGCTTGTGGATGCTTGCAGATGGCAGCCACTTGATATTAGGGAACAGGCTTTTTCGCCCTTCAAACTTTTCCCAGTCCTTTGCGCTGCGTGTTCTAGTCACGGTGGTGTTGTACTCGGTTTGCCCGCGGGCTTTCATCAGGTCAAGAATCCTGTTAGCCCGAGCCTTGTATTCCTCTGTTGGCAGGTTCGCCTGTGCCGCGATGATGTCGGTTACTTTTTTTGCTTTGTATGCGGCAAATCGGGAAACGTTCAAAGTCAATTGAGAAGAGACAGTTGACAATTGAGAATCATCGTGATATACCTGTGCAACGCCTTTGCGGAGGTTTGCCCCGTAGATATCGAAAAGAGACTGGCTGATATCTGTTCCTTTGGCTATTTCATCAATAACTTTGTTGTTAATTGAGGAATTGAGGAATTGAGGAATGAAGGAATTGAGAAATGCGGTCCGGCTAAGCCCCCCTGCTTGGGGGGCTATACGAAAAAACGGCGTTCCTCCTCGCTGAGAAATGAAAGGTCGGCAGAAGGGACGGCTGCATCAGCAACCGGGACGCCAAATTTTTCGGAAATAAAATCATTGTCCACCTGTTTGAATGGCAGCAAAGCCGCTGTGTATTGCCACAGTTTTTCGGTATTTTCGGCAGCGGAAAATCGGAATGTCAACTCTCCGGAAGGGATGAAACCAACGCGATAGAGAGCAGGAATAACGGCGGTGTTCATATACATTTCTATGAGCCGTTTGTCGGAATCCGTCAAACGGTTGAGCATTTCCACAGAAATCTTCTCTTTGCTTTCGTTGCCGTTTTTAGTGTCCTGCCCGATGACGGCGCCGGAAACCATCATACTGATTTCGTTGTTACACAAGGCAATCAGATTGGCATAGACATCTCCGTTGGTGTTGACGCCCTGGGCGAATTGAAATTCTTCGGTAGTGTCAATGATGAACCACGATGCGGCGCCCATGTCGCGCATCATAGATTCGGCACGGTCGAGCATGGCAGCGTCCTGGGTGTTTGTTTTGATGTAGCGGGGCGGGATGCCGAATATTTCGCAGAGTTCGCTCCAACAACTCTGTGCAAACTTTTTGAAAAGGGCGTGAGGCACTAATTTGTTGAGGTTGCCGATGTGCTCTCCGTTAAATTCGATGAGCCATTTTCCGTATTCCGACACATCTCGGTAGGGAATGTAATTGTCAAAAGTGATATCGGGATAGAAACGTCCAAAAACCGGGTCCACGTTTCTACGGTCGATCAGCGACACGCCCAAAGAGCCTCCGGTGATAGACAGTTCCACGAGCGAGCAACCGTACCACTCGCTTTCCCAGATGTATTTCATCAGGTCAATGATGCAGGGGATGTGGCGGAAGGTGTCGGTGGCTGCAGTATCTATTTTTCCGGCTTTGTTTATCAACTCAAAAGGCGCGGAGATGGTTTGTTCTATCCGGTTATTGATTTGCGACGACATGAGCGCATCGTTCACGATGTCGCTGTATATTTCCATCAGCGCCCATGGCTTAGGGTTTTTCACGGCAGAGGCTATCTGTAGTGCATGTTTCCAGTCGGCTATATCGCGACGGGTTTGTGAAATGGCTTTGCGGGCAACTTTCGGAGCGTATTTCAGTGCTTTATTCATTGTGATTTATTGTGATTCAATTGTGATTACTCGTGGTGAAATTTTGGTCGGCTGCCCATTCGGAACGGAAGTTGTACATTGTCGGGGTTTTCCGTTACGGTAGGCACGTCGGTAATGAGAATGGGCGTGTTGCTGTATTGCCCCATTCCTGCGATCTTTTCGAGGGTGTCAATGGCGCTGTCATAGCGTTCCTTCACGTGCTCATAGATGACGTCGGGATTTGCCAGTTCGCAGATGTTCCATGCCGCAACGCGCTTGCAGATGCGCAGGATAAATGCGTTGCGGTCGGCGCCTTCAGCAGAGAATATGGCGTCAATGTCGTATTTCGGGCGCCCGTCCTTCACTTGCTCGTTGGATGCCATAAAATAGGATTTCACTTCCGATATGGCTGCGAGGATGGCGTCGTTCAGAATGTCATCGTTGTTTTCGACTATTTCGTTCATCTGGTACTCATAGAGTACGGATTTCATTTCTTGGATGCTTAAATACATAAGGTTTCGGGTTTAAGGTTTAAGGTTTAAGGTTTCGGGTTTCGGGTTTAAAGTTATTAATATTGGCGGTTGGTTTTTTTGCCGAATCGGTAAGTTCCGGCGCGTGCCATCATATTCATGTCTAATATGTGGTAACCTCCTTCCACGGCATCTGGTGCGTCCATAGCGCCTTTGTAGGTTGGCGACACGCTGGTAAACTGTCCGCATACGGTTTGCATGTGTGGGTTTTGCCGTTCCCTGTCGGAAAAGATAAGGGTACCCATGCGCACGGGCGGCTCCAAGGTACCTTCAATTCGGGTAAACTTATCGGGTTTCTTTCGGGCATCCGGTCGGATAGGAATCATGTAGCCCTTTGCCCTTCCTGCTTCGCGAAACAGAGGGACAAACACCTGCTGATAAAACGGATCCTGCAAGGTGTTGTTTTCTATCCAGTACTGTACCGGCAATCCGCGCACCAAATCCGATATATCGCAGAACCACTGCACGAACTTTGCGTTGGTGGTTTGTTCGCAAAAGGCTTTGATAATATATGTTTCCATCCCCTTGCGCCCCATCAGGACGACCACCTTGAAAGAATTTTTCTTTACGTCCATATTGGACGTGCTGGGATCGGCGTACACCAACAACTGTTCCATGGACGACAGGGGAGGAACTTTGCCGAAAGTAAGTTTTTTGAAAACCCTGCCTTCTGTTTGCGGGTTGTTGAAATACTCTGTTTGCGCTGCGGCATAAGAGATAGTGTTGAGCACCCGGTTGATGTGTTCTTCGCTGTTTTTTTCTGCCCAACTGCTAACGCCATTGGTGCGGATGTTGACAATATCCACCTTGTCTGCTTTCTTTGCCATTTCGGTAACGCAGCAATATTCGGCAATGATATTTCCGCACACAATGATGGTAAGCGGAACATTGACAGAACGGGTAGGAATGACGGCTCCGAAAATCCACGCTACTCGCTTGTCAATGATTTCGGGGTTTCGGGTGTCGGCGTCGGTATCAATATCGTCAAATATAATACCATCGGGACGGGCGGCGTCGTTACGTGTTCCACGCGGGCTTTGGTCAGCGCCGACCGCGCGAAAAGACACACCTTTTTTTGTTTTAAACTCAGCTGCCGTCCACTTCTTAAAACCGCGCTGGTCGCCATAGTCGTTGATGATGCGAAGATTGCTGTCGAGGTTGGCGCGGTAAGGCTCCAATAGACGTTTGGCGTTGTCCTCGCTGTTTGATATGAGCAGCCAGTTCTTTTTTATACCCACCAGAGACATATACAGGACTTCCATCATTGTTCGGGTGGACTTTGCCAGTTCACGGCTCCATGCGCGTACTTCAAACCATTCCGAATTAGCCAGCACTCTTTTGGTGGCTTTGCGATGGAAGTCGGCCGGCGGTGCAGTGCAATAGGCGGGAAAATAGTAAGCAAACCACATTTCCGGGTTGCTTTCAAGAGAGGCGATGCGTTTCTGCTTGTCCGAAAAAGACTCGGATCGGTCAACGATGGTAGATTTTTTAAGGCTCTCACGGTATTGCTGCCACTCGTTGAAAACGTTTTTTGCTTTCACTTCCATTTAAAACTATTTTAAAAGGGATTCAATGTAGGCGTTGAAGTGGTCGCTAATTTCGCGGGCTTTTTCAACGTCGTATGCGCGGACGAATTCACAGAGTTTGGTGCATACACTGACTGTTTCGGCAATTCCGGTTTCGGTTTCCAGTTTACGAATAGCGGCAGCAATCTTTATCATGGTGTCGCTTTCTTTGGATGTGGCGATGCGCTCTCCCTGTTTGCGTTCCTCAATCTTTGATTTGAGTTCTGCCAGTTGGGCATACCAACTTGAAAGGATGCTCTCTTTTGTCGTGGATATGTTTGCACGAAGGGTATCCCACTTTCCGACTTTAGCCCAGCGAACGATAGATTGCTGGGAAACTCCAAGCATGACTGCAATCTCCTTTTGCTGATATTTTCCGGTCAGAAACATCTCCAACGCCAATTTCTTTCTCGTTTCCGATTTTGTTCTTTCGCTCATCGCCTGCTTTAATTATGGTGCAAAATTGGGGATGTATATTGTTTTTTAAAAATAGTACTGACAAGGTGGCAGTACTATTTTGTGAAAGTGCAACAAAGGATTTCCTTTGCAGGAAAATTTAAAAATGAGTGACGAACAATATCAGGACGGATTACGATGAAAAGATTTATATTATCGGACAGTAACAGAACGAACTCGAAAGGGTTCAGGATAGATATAGGCGGCGGAGACATTCACCGTTTCAACACGAATCCTGTTATGCTGTACGGACACGACTCAGACAAGGTGATTGGGAGGTGGGAAAACATATCCATATCTGACGGCAAACTCAGCGCCGACGCCTTATTTGATTCCGAGGATGCTTTTGCAAAAGAGATAGAGCGGAAAGTGGAGAAAGGATTTTTGAAGGGCTGCTCCATCGGCATCATCATCAACGATGCAAAATACATTGACGCTACCAATGAATTGCTGGTGACCAAATGGGAACTGTTGGAGGCAAGCGTCGTTAGCGTTCCGGCGGATCCGGGCGCAATCGTTTTTTACAACGAGAAACACGAGGTGTTGAGCCTCGACCAGGCAAAGCAAAATTTTTCAATCAATACTAAAAATAGATATCACATGAATGAAATTAAGTTAACGGACAAAACGTTGGCTACACTCGCGGTTGCGGAAGGCTGCACACCGGAGGATGTAGAAAAAGCCATCCAAAAAAAGGATGAAAAGATTGCGGAGTTGCAGACAGAACTTCAGGCAGCACAGGACGGCGCGGTAGATGCATATCTTACCGGCGCAGTGAAAGGCGGCAAGATTACGGAAGCGGAAAAAACCGAATTTCTGAGCCTTGCCAAAACTAATTTTGATGCAGTAAAACGCATCGTGGACAGCAAGCCGGAAAGAGCATCGGCAAGTTTGGCGCAAATGGCGGCTGCGGCACAAGCAAACGCACCTGCTGGTCGCGAAAGTTGGGATTATATGAAGTGGATGAAAGAAGATTCAAAAGGCCTTCAAAAACTGAAAGCGGAAAATCCCGCAGAGTTTGAACGGTTGAAGGCAAGCATACAATAGTTCAAGGGGATGAATCCCCTTGTCACAAAATAAATATAAAATATAATAGTAAATTAATATCAAAAAAAATGTTTAAGCAAATTTTCACATCAATTATTTTGTCGCTTTTCTATCCGGAAGGCACGTGGTTAAATGAATTAACCAGTATGGATCACATGGTGGACAACAATTCCATCAATTTGAGCGTAGTGGGAGCAGACCCATCCGTTGTCAAGGACAACCAGACATGGCCGCTTACCCCTGCGCGAAGAACCGACAGCGGTATAACTATATCGCTGGCAACGTTTGACACCCTTCCAACCCACGTTACCAATGTGGAGGAAATGGAGACGTCATACGACAAATGCGTGAGCGTAGCGCAGCAACACGTGAATGTGCTTCGCAGCAATGCAGCTAAAAGCGCTGCCTACAATATCGGACCGGCGGCCAATACGGCAAACACACCTATTCTTGCCACTACCGGCGCCGACAGGGGCGATGGTAAAAAGGCATTGAGATGGGAAGATCTTACCAGCCTTTCGTTAGCATTTGACGCGGCAGATATTCCGCAGGATGGGCGTATATTACTGCTTTCACCGCAACACAAAAAGGATTTGAAGGACGCGGACATCAAATTGTACAAAACGATGCTCAGCGACAATACTGTGGACAGTTTCAAAGTGTATACGTTCAATTATAATCCGCGCTATTTATTGCAAGCGGGTTCTGTTACCAAACAGGCTTATGGCGCCGTTACCGGCAATGAATCGTCCGTTGCTTTTGTGAAATCCGAAGTGATGCGAGCGATGGGTACCATTGAGGGAGAACCGGAGAAACGCTGGGCTGACTACCGTGGATGGTTGCTGGGATTCCAGTTGCGCTTTGTGGCAATTCCATTCAGAAATAAAGGCATCGGGGCAATTTATTCAGCAAGTGTAAGTGTATAAAGTTTCGGGTTTCGGGTTTAAAGTTTAAACTCGAAACCTAAAACACAAATAAATAATAATGCGATGGCTAAGACAAATAATCAAACAAATACGGCTCCTGCCGAAACTGTTGAGACAGTACCGGCAGGAACAGGAGCCGAAGGAACCGCGCCGGGTGCGCAGGTGGAAAATTCAGCAGAGCAAGAAACTGGTGAAAGTGGACAGACCGCGCCAACAGGTTCGGATCAGCCGGATGGCGGTAAGCAAGGTACCGAAGTGGATACTGAGACAGAAGGCGAAGGAACTGAACCGAAAGGGGATGAGAATGAAGATCAAGTAATTGACAATGATGTTGCCAAAGAAATCTTTGCGCGTTCTGATGCCGATATTCTTTATTTCACGGCAGACGGGCAGGCATTCCTCGAACATGAATTGGCATGGCAACATGCGTGTCGGCTGGATAAAAAAAACATTGTTTCTGTGACCAGAGAAAATGAGTAAGAAAACAAAACCTGAGAAGAATCCCATACCAATCAATGAACCAATCAATGAGCGGTATGGGATTGATATAACGTTTTCAAAGGGTATTTGGAGTACTCCTGACGGCAGTCGCTTCAATACCCTGTTGAAGGCGGAAAGGCATTTAAAACGGATTTTTCAATTGACAGTTGACAATTGACAGTTGACAATGAAAAGGAATTTAGGAATTTATAATAACATATAACAATAAAAATGGCATTGAACGACATTATATTTCAAAAGACAAACGGCGGCATTGGACGCACCGCCGCCGGTCAAGATTTTGTGAGCGGGCTGATCATGGAGTTGGAAGGGAAACTGACCGTAACACTTCCCAGTTTGGGTTTTGACGTGACAGGCGCAACCGATAATCTGTATGTGGCAAAGTTGAGTTATTTTGAGCAGTTGGCTACGCAATATGGGATATCTGAAATAGCAGATGCTACAGGATTAAGCGATGATGGGTTAACAAACCGCAATGCGTTGAACGCAATAGTATACCATGTGAGCGAGTATTTTCGGATGAATCCTACAGGTCTGCTGTATCTTGGTATTCGGTTAAACGGGAACGTTACCAGTGATGACATTAAGGCTTTGCAGCATTACAGCGGCGGGAGTATCCGACAGATGGGAGTATTCACAGCAGATGATACCAACATTTCATCCTATCAAACAGGCGCATTGGATTTGGAACGGGAACATGAACCGCTGTCAATATTGCTGGCGTGTGCAGGATATGGTCCATATTCAATCACAGTGTGGACATTATCGACGTTGACCGATATTACCCATTCCTTAGCCGGTCGGAGCAATGTATCCATAGTGGTAAGTTGCGACCTTGCACCGGATGTAGTAGAGAAATTAGGCGGATTTGCCTATTTTGGGTGCATCGGCAATTTGCTTGGTGCGGTGAGCAAGGCGGCAGTGAACGAGAGTGTGGCATGGGTTCAGAAATTCCCGCTGGGATTGAAAGATCCTGGATTCATCACCGGAGATTTGCTGCGCGATGTAGCAGTTGCACAACAGAATCTGATCAACGATAATCGTTACATCTTTGTACGCACCCACACAGGAACGGCAGACAATTTCTACAACGACAGTTTTACGTTAGACGTTGCCACAAGCGACTATGCCTATATTGAAAATGTGCGCACAATAGACAAGGCAACGCGCGGAATACGCAGTAACTTGTTGCCTTATCTGAATGCGCCTCTGTATGTTGACGCCGAAACGGGCAAACTGCGCAGTGATATGGTTGCCTTTCTGGAAACAACCGCAGGCGTTGCTTTGGAACAAATGGAAGCGGCAGGTGAGTTGAGCGGCTACAGGGTGGAGATTGATCCCGACCAAAACGTGTTGGCCACTTCGGAATTAGAAGTAGTGATCAAGCAGGTTCCTGTGGGCGTGATGCGGAAAGTGTTGGTAAAAATAGGTTTCACAACTAAATTGTAAAAAATCATGAACGGATTAAGATATGTGCCGGAAATCAATGGAGTAGTTCACAGTTGGGGCAACTTGGTTGTGAATATATCTGGCGTAGTAGTAACTGGTATTACCCAGTTGAACTACAAAGACAGCCAGACGATAGACAACATTTACGGAGCCGGACAACATCCGGTAGGTCGCGGATACGGAAGGATAGAGCCGAGCGCCAGTATTACATTGCTTCGCAGCGAAGTGGAATCCATCAGAGCCGCCAGCCCTACAGGCAGATTGCAGGACATTGCGCCCTTTGACGTCATCGTACAGTTTATTCCTGTGAATGGTCAAAAGATTGTGACGCATCGCATTCGCGGGGCACAGTTCCGCGATGACGGGTTGGAAATCAGCGAAGGCGACACCAGTAACGCAACGCAGTTTGAGTTGGTAGTTCGGAATATCGAATGGAGATAATAAATAGTTATAAATAGTTATAAATAGTTATAAATAGTTATAGATAGTTATAAATAGTGATAGTGATAAATGGTTAAAAACATTAAAAATAAAGTAGCTGGAAAGACATGTATTCAGATCGAGGGTCAGCGTTGAGTTAGTTGTATTGATGCTGGCTGTACTCATACTAACTGCTATCCCGATAGGTTATGGTCTAACAGAAGGGTGGTACTTATGGTTATGGGGCGGAATGTTATTTGTGTTCGTGCTCGTTTTCACCGGTATACGCTACGTGATTGACGGAGATAAGTTGTATCTGAAAATGTGGATCATCCCCAACGGAAGTGTCAAAATTTCGAATATTCTGTCTGTTGAACGGTCTTACAATCCG
>JAITTD010000056.1 GCA_031287245.1 Bacteroidales bacterium | reverse complement strand
AATTACAGCAATGTTTACCCGCCGACACTGCACATAACATGCCTGTATGCGCTTCGCTTCGGGGCTTCGCCTACATGCACTCCGCACACGTCATATACAGCCGGAACGTTATGTGAAATGCTACCGACAGCAACTTTGAAACAAATTTTTATCTCATTTCAGAGAAAGTTCATATCTTTGCAGCCTGTAAAAAGTAATTCATTGTGAGCAAGAAGGAAGCCATCACGAAAAAAAAATGAAAAAATGATTGTTTTATTGCAAAATGCTGTACTTTTGCGGCTTGAAATATTTCATTAAAGCAATAAATGATATGGAATCGTCCCAAAGTTTGCCGATGCGTATAAAATGAACATTCAAAGCGCGAGGACTGCGATGATTCAGATGTTGCAAAAGGAGTTAAATCAACAGATATAAATTAAACCAAATTTTTAAACCGATGAATTTTTTTAGATATTTTGTTTTTTCAGGCATTTTTTTGATGACGGGATGTTCGCAACAATCTCAAACACCGGTGGCATCCATTTCGGAACAGCCTGCCCCTTTGACGGAACAGGAAATAGCAGGCAAAAAACTAACGCCTGAGATATTATGGAAATTTGGCAGAACAGGCGAATACAAAGTATCGCCCGATAATTCTACTGTTGTTTATACCGTGTCGCGTTACAGTGTGAATGACAACAAAGCCCGCACCACCATCTGGAGCATTCCTGCCAAAGGCGGCGAGGCGGTTTGCCTCACTGCCGATGTTGCGCCCAGCGCTTTCAACCCGCGCTGGAATCCATCAACGGGGCGCATCGCCTATCTGACGGCGGTTTCCGGCGAGGCGCAAATTTGGGATATGAAGCCCGATGGTTCGGATAAGCAGCAAGTGTCGCACATTGACGGTGGTATCAATGGTTTTGAATTTAGCCCCAAGGGTGAAAAATTGTTTTTTCTGAAAGATGTTCCTGTTGGAGGAAATCCGAAGGAACTGTATCCCGACCTTCCAAAAAGTAATGCCATCGTGTCGGATGATATGATGTACCGCCACTGGAATGACTGGACGGATTATGCTGTGAGCCATATCTTTGTTGCGCCTGCAGGCAGCCATATTAAAAGCGGAAAGGACATTATGGAAGGCGAACCGTTTGATGCGCCCCTTGCCCCGTATTTCGACAGCGATGAGATAACATTCAGCCCCGACGGCAAATACATTGCCTACACCTGCAAAAAATTGACCGGACGGGAATACACAGTGAGCACCAATTCCGACATTTATCTGTACGATACGGAAACGGGCGCTACCCGAAACATCTCCGAAGGACTGCCGGGTTACGACAAATACCCTGTCTTTTCGCCCGATGGCAGCATGCTTGCTTTTCAAAGCATGGCAACACCGGGGTTTGAAGCCGACAGAGAACGGCTGATGCTCTACCATCTCGCCGATGCCAAAACAGAAGAACTGACTGCCAACTATGCCGACAATGCCGCCCATTTCGTCTGGTCGCCTAACGGAAAAGGCATTTGGTTTATCAGCGGAGTACGCGCCACTTATCAGGTATATCACGCAGATATAACTTCCAAAAAGATAAAACCGGTGACCGCAGGGCAACACGACTATACTTCTATTGCACTTGCAGATAACGAACTTATCGGAAGCAAAATGAGCATCAGCATGGCAACGGAACTTTTTTCTGTAAACCCGCAAACAGGAGAAGAACGTCAGTTGACTTTCACTAATCAGAATATTTATAACGCTATAGGCATTGGTGAAGTGAAAGAACGCACCGTAAAAACATCGGATGGCAAGGATATGCTGGTTTGGGTAATTTATCCGCCTGACTTTGACCCTTCAAAGAAATATCCCGCAGTGCTTTTCTGCACGGGTGGTCCCCAAAGCGCGGTCAGCCAGTTTTTCTCGTATCGCTGGAATTTCCAACTGATGGCGGCGAATGGTTACATTATCGTTGCGCCCAACCGTCGCGGCTTGCCCACTTTCGGAGAAGAATGGAACCGGCAAATTTCGGGCGACTATGGCGGACAGAATATGCGCGATTACCTCAGCGCTATTGACGATGTGGCAAAAGAGCCATACGTGGACGCCGCACGGTTGGGCGCTGTCGGGGCAAGTTACGGCGGATTTTCCGTTTACTGGCTGGCAGGACATCACCAAAAGCGGTTCAAAGCGTTTATCGCCCATTGCGGTATGTTCAATTTTGAAAGTCAGTATGGCGGCACGGACGAATACTGGTTTCCCAACTTCGACTTGGAGGGCGCCTACTGGGACAAACCCCGCCCGAAAAGTTACGATTTTTCGCCCCACCTGTCGGTTGACCACTGGGATACCCCGATATTGGTGATTCACGGAGGCAAAGATTTCCGTGTGCCTTATACAGAAGGATTGCAGGCTTTCAATGCCGCTCAGTTGCGCGGTGTTACAAGCCGTTTGTTGATTTTCCCCGAAGAAAGCCACTGGGTGCTGTCGCCTCAGAATGCTATTCTTTGGCAACGCGAGTTTTTCGGGTGGTTGGATAAATGGTTAAAATAAATTGATATAAATGAAAAAAGTGTTTTTATTTTTGGCTGAAGGGTTTGAGGAGACCGAAGCCGTTGGTACCATTGACGTTTTGCGGCGCGGTGGCTTGTCGGTGACCACAGTGTCAATAAATGGCACCCTTACCGTCACCGGCTCGCATGGCATTCCGGTGACGGCAGATGCTGTGTTTGAAAAAGTGGACATTGACAGAGGCGATATGCTGGTGTTGCCCGGAGGACAGCCCGGAACCTCCAACCTGAATGCCCACAAGGGATTGCGGGAACAACTGAAAAAATATGCAGCCGAAGGCAAAAAGATAGCAGCCATCTGTGCAGCGCCTTTGGTGTTGGGAGGCTTGGATTTGTTGCAAGGCAAAAAAGCGACAGTTTATCCCGGATATGAATCCACGCTGAAAGGCGCTGAATACATCAAAACACCAGTGGTCACCGATGGAAACATGATCACCGGAAGGGGACCAGGCTTTGTTTTTGAATTTGCACTGGCGATAGTGGCAGAATTGCAGGGAAAAGCCAAAGCCGAGGAAGTGGCAGAAGGCTTGCTGATACCTTGTGATTCATTGTGATACCTTG
>JAITTD010000049.1 GCA_031287245.1 Bacteroidales bacterium | reverse complement strand
AAACCTGAAACTTCAAACCTGAAACTTTTTACCGCTTTTGGTGAGTTTCGAGTTTCGAGTTTCGAGTTCATAATTCATAATTGTCCTCGAAATTTTGTCCTGCAAGGACAGCACTTTATAAACCGTATGCTTCAGCATACGGACAGAACAATACGCACCCCCAAGTCCCGCAGGGACGATACTTTGCCGTCTTTCTGTGCCGTCCCTGCGGGACTTGGACGCAGAGGGGATGTTGTCCTGTGCCCTGTTCTGTCCGTAGATTAAAATCTACGGTCAATAAAGTGTCGTCTCTGCGAGACTTGAAACTTCAAACTCGAAACTTCAAACCTGAAACTTTTTACCGCTTTTGGTGAGTTTCGGGTTTCGAGTTTCGGGTTTCGAGGTTTCGAGTTTGAAGTTTCGGGTTTCGAGTTTGAAGTTTCGAGTTTCGAGTTCATAAGTCCTGCAAGGACAGCACTTTATTAACCGTATGCTTCAGCATACGGACAGAACAATACGCACCCCAAGTCCCGCAGGGATGATACTTTGCCGTCTTTCTGTGCCGTCCCTGCGGGACTTGGACGCAGAGGGGATGTTGTCCAGCCCTGTTGTCCGTAGATTAAAATCTACGGTTAATAAAGTGTCGTCTCTGCGAGACTTGAAACTTCAAACTCGAAACTTCAAACCTGAAACTTTTTACCGCTTTTGGTGAGTTTCGGGTTTCGAGTTTCGAGTTTCGAGTTTCGAGTTTCGGGTTTCGAGTTTGAAGTTTCGAGTTTCGAGTTCATAAGTCCTGCAAGGACAGCACTTTATTAACCGTATGCTTCAGCATACGGACAGAACAACCCGCGCTCTGTGCCCAAGTCCCGCAGGGACGACACTTTGCCGTCTTTTTGTGCCGTCCCTGCGGGACTTGGGCGCAGAGGATGTCCTGTCTCCTGTCCGTAGATTAAAATCTACGGTTAATAAAGTGCCGTCCCTGCGGGACTTGAAGAAGTTTCGAGTTCAAAGTTTCGAGTTTAAAGTTTCGAGTTTCGAGTTTAAAGTTTCGAGTCTTAAACCTTAAACCCGAAACCTTAAACCTTAAACCCGAAACCTTAAACCTTAAACCTTAAACCCGAAACCTTAAACCTTAAACCCGAAACCTTAAACCTGAAACTTTAAACTTTAAACCCGAAACCCGAAACCCTTTTTCGTGATGATTCCTTTTTTTTCGTTTTTACGGTGATTGTGCGGTATTCTTTTTCAGTATTCATTACTTTTGCGCCGCGATGAAAGGTATTATTACTGTTTTGTTTTTGGTGGCGGCGTTTATCCGCATTTCCGCTCAGCCGGACAGCGTTGTGCTTGAGGAAGTGGTCATCACTGCTCAACTGCGCGAACAGCGGGCGCTGGATATTCCGATAACGCTTTCCACCGTCAGTGCGAAAACGCTGGAATCCACCGCTGCGCGCAATCTGGAACAACTCTCGGCGCTCGTGCCCGGATTGAACATCCGCATTCAAACACCGCATCGCCCTGCCTTCGTTATTCGCGGCGTTACGAGCGACGAGGTGAACCTTACCGACCAGCCGCGCGTGTCGGTCTATTACAACGACGTTCCCACCAGCCGTTCGAGTATGGCTGTTGCCGAATTGTACGATTTCAACCGCGTTGAAGTGCTCAAAGGTCCGCAGGGAACGCTCTTCGGACGGGGCGCTTACCTTGGCGCCATCCATTTCATCACCCAAAAGCCTCAGGCTGATTTTGGCGGGTATCTGTCCGCCGGATGGGGCAATTATGGGATGAAAGAAGCGCATGGCGCCATCAATGTCCCCATTGTGAAAGAGAAACTGCTGGTGCGCCTTGCGGGAATTTACAGTGAGCAGGACGGTTATGTGAAAAACCTTTCGGGAGGCGACCATCTGAACGGAAAAAAGACTTTTGGCGGGCGTTTTTCGGCAACTTACACGCCCCTCGATAATTTGAAAATAGATTTGCTGGTCAATTATCAAAAAGATGACCACCCCGGAACGGCGTTTATGAGCAAACTTTACCCCAATTCAAAGGGCGAGAAGGATATTTTCAACTACGAGGCATCGCTCGACCCGGGTCAAACGTGGTTCAACCGGCGCGATGTGCTGCTTTCGTCGCTCAATATAAAATACAATGTGACTGAAAACAGTTACCTGACTTCCATCACTTCGCTCGTGAACAACAAGGTGGACCATCATTACGATGGCGACGGAACGGTGGCGCCGGCGCTGGATATGACGGAGTTTTACGATATGCAGCAGTTTACGCAGGAGTTGCGCTGGCATTTTTCGGTGAACGACCAGTTCGGCGGACTTGCCGGTGCAGGCTACTGGCGCGAGAGCGGCAATTATTCGTGGGGCTTCGACCCCGATGAGCGATATGCGGTATTTCCCGTGTGGAATATCGTGAAACACTATTTTCCGGATTATGTGGCGGGAATATTTCCGCAACTCTACACCCCCCTGATAGCCGCCGACGGCACGCCTAACCGTTTGGATGCCTTTCCCGGAATGTTTTCCGGCAGCCCTGCGGATGTGTCCCTGCCATCCGACCACCACGAGCAAATCAACAACAGCGCCATCTCGCAGGCATTCGATCTTTTTGCTGATGCCACTTATCAAATGACGGACAAATTAAGCCTTATCGCCGGAGTGCGTGCTACCTTTGAATCCTTTGCTGCAAAGCGAAATGTGAGCAACAACGGCATACCGTCTGTGTTGGGCGTGCTGATGCAAATGCAGCCCAATCTGTTCAGCGCACCGGTAGATTACCCCGATATCAGCCATTCGGCGTGGGCTGTCACCTATCGCGCAGGGCTAAAATACGACATTACGCAGAGGAGCAACGTTTATTTCACTTGTTCCAAAGGGCATCGCCCCCATGTGTTGCAATACAACACCACCACCAACCGCAAAGAAGTGCTCAACGCAGAAGGGGTGCTCAGTTTGGATGCAGGTGTCAAGTGGACTTCGCAAAATCGCTACTGGCTGGATGCAGGGCTGTTTTATCAAAAATACAACGACTTTCAAACAGCGCGTTTGGACAATACTGTGATGCAATATGTGACAGATGATGCCGGTATGGCAACGTCCTTCGGCACTGAACTCACCGCCAAATTCGCTTTGTGCCGCTATTTGGATGCCTTTGGCAATTATGCCTTCATTCACGCCCGCTTCGACAGCAAAGACGCCGATGGCAACCCGCAGCGATACGCGGGGAAAACGTTCCGCCTCACGCCCGAACACAGTTTTCATATTGGCTTTACCGCAAAATACGGTTTTAACAGCGATGTTCAACTTTCGCTCACGCCCGCCTGCTCGTGGAAAAGTCACGTATGGTTTGAAGATTCCAACGATATGCAGATGCCCGGTCTTGAGCAGGATGCCTACGGTCTGCTCAACGCCAACCTTGCGCTGCATCTTGCTAAATACGGACTTACGGTATCAGCATTTGGCAGCAACCTGACGGGCGCAAAATACGTTATCGGGGCGGGCAACACCGGTTTGATATTCGGAGTGCCCACTTTCGTGCCCGGTGCACCACGAATGTTTGGCGGACAAGTGAAATATAATTTTTAATCTAAATATTTTTTAATTTAATTTTTTTATAAGATGAACAGAACATTTTTGAAATTTGCTTTTATCAGCATTTTAGTGGCAACTGCAATAGTTGCTTGCAGTGATGACAAGGAAACCCCAGAGGAAACTCCGGAGGTGACGGATGTAACACAGGCACAGAGTGATGCTTTTGCGTTTTTATTGTGCGCAAACAACGCATTTACTGCCCATC
Organism: Bacteroidales bacterium; assembly: GCA_031287245.1. GTDB lineage: Bacteria > Bacteroidota > Bacteroidia > Bacteroidales > UBA4181 > JAIRLS01. Next base: position 3,681 of record JAITTD010000049.1, on the reverse strand, counting down.
CGGACGAAATGAGCGCCGAATACCAACAGGCTGCAGGAGCGTGTTTGCAAAACAGTTTCTATGAAAAAGACCTCAGTTTCAACAGTGAAGGCAAGCCAAACAACGACTATACCACAGCGTTGTTTTCCGCCATCGCAGAAACGGTTAATACAATGTATCAGGGGCAGACAGATGAAGCTAAAGCTACGAGTATAGCAGGTATTCAATATATGATTTACAACTTCTATCAGTCTTTGCAGAAGTAAGATCAAATGCCCAAACAGGTACAGAATGCGTCAAAAAGGTAACCGGCTTCTTTATTTGCCGAAACATTGCCGATAGACGGGAATACAATGTGCATTCCGCCTGCGGGAATCTTGTTTTTTGATACGTATTCCAAGATTTTTTTGCGCGTTTCAATGGCTTGTTTCGGATCGGTATCGAAAGAAAGAGCAACTTCAGGATGTGGAAACTGGACGGGCGATGCGTGGGTGAGGTCTCCCCAAATCAGCAATTTGGACTGTGCGGATTTGATTAAAAAAACCGTATGCCCCGGTGTGTGCCCGTAAGCAGCAATGGCTTGAATGTCGGGAAGCAAGGATGTCGCTTTGGCGTTCAATTCATCGGGCACAAACAAATGTAATTTCTTCTGATAAGCCGCAATCGCATCGCACACCTGTTTCTTTTTTTGGTCTTTCACCCAATAATCGTGCTCCGCTTTCGAGATGTAGAGTTCCGCATTGGGAAAAGCCGCTTTGCCATCGCGCAACATACCGCCAATATGGTCGCCGTGCGCATGGGTAAGCAGGATGATATCAATTTGTTCGGGTTTGATTTTGAGCGACTCCAAATTATCGAACAACTTCCGCCCATGACCTGTATCTATCAAGATGTTTTTATCAGGAGTACGAACTAAGAAAACGGTGGTTTCGAGCGGAAAAGTTCCATTCGGAAGATATTTTTGCAACAGTTCCGGCGTTGCGCCCACTAAAATGCCACTGTTGCCGTTGCCGCCCCCTTCCGACAAAGTGCTTACCAAATAATCCCCCATCTCAAAAGTAATAACACTCTGTTCACCTCGGGCTGAAACTTTACCCACTATCATCAACGATACGAGTAAGAATACATATTGACTGTATTTTCGCATGACTTTCTATTTATTATGAATTATGCTGCAAATATACATCAATTTCGCAAAAGACAAGCAGGTTGAATAAAAATTATCTCGCGCTTAGCACTTTTGATGCCTTTAAACTCACATTGCAGTTATTAATCAATTATTTAGTCAAATAGAATAAAAAAAGGGACAACAATACTTGTCATCCCCTTTTTTATTCTTATCATTCTTACATAAACGAAAAAAACAGCGCATGTAAAAGGGCTCTGTCTTTATTCTCTTTTATGAAGAAATAATACACGAAAATAGCGGCATTGATAAGCCGAAATGCCAAAAAAACAGCACGAACTATATTGTTATCAGGCAGATAATATATAACGATTGAGAATATCAAAATACTACCCAAAACGTAATTGGAAACGATTGAGGATATGATTTCTTTTCGGCTATGATTTTTGACAATATCCAAAATGAACGCTATCGGGAAAAAATAAACTGCCAACATGGGCACAAAAAAACGATACACAATATGTCCCTCAACGTTTCCTTCAAAAAGGTGAATGAGAGAACATACAATAACTAAAATGATTGATAATTTATATCTTGTCATATTCTTAAAATTTTATGTTTAAAACGCACAGTCCCAAGAACAAGAAGCCGACATAATCGCAAATTCTGCTGGCCAGTTAATTATAAACCATGAAATATCAATCCAGTTTCCATTGAAAACTGTAGATAACTTTCCACGTATACAGGTATCCCAACAGGTACTGAAATTAGACTCTGATGGAGCCGCTTTTAGCCGCGGAGTGTTTATTCCTTCAATGTATATTAAACCATCTTTTATCATGGATAGAGTAGCAGTACATCTGTGCTTCGTCCACTCGTCAATATCCAGTTCTTTTATTTGGTCCAAATAATATTGAGTTACTATCACGCTACTTACAGACAAATTTTTCAATGCATTGAAGTAACTTTTAAAAATAATCGTTTCATTTTCGGAAAAGGAGTCGCCCTTTTTAAAAGGATATTCTTCTATTGCCTTTTTAGTTATTGGATTACTCTCATATTCAACAACTCTTTCATTAGATTTTAAAGATTGCCTTCTATTTTCAATTTGAAGTAATTCATCAAAAAACAATTTATTTTTTTCAGATAATGAAATATCTTTAATTTCAAAATTGCCGTTTTTTAGAGCACTTTCGATAGACAACATTTTGGCTTCTAAATCAGTTACATCATTTATTGACTTTTTTTGGCATCCCACCAAAAAACCAACTACAAGTGCCAATACCACTACTGATATTGCACTGATTTTCTTAAAATTAAACTTATATGTGTTCATATTTATATTATTTATTATTAGTGTGAAAGGCTTTGTATATTTTAGAGCCTTTCGATAAAAAAATGTTTTTGCCTTATCTTTTGCGGAAAGGCAGTCCGCTGATTAAAATTTGCCACAATTTTATCTACGGAGGTCGGACTGATATATCAGAAGTCTGTCCTTCTGAATATCCGTCCGACCAATGATGGATATTGGTTTGTTTTTTATTTTTCGACAGAATGCATTTTTCTTCGGCTTCCGATTTTTCAATCAGTTGCCGCATTTTTTGCTTTATCGCAAATACCGTTGCTGACGGTATCTTTACGTTTTTATCTGCAATTTGCCGCGCCAAGGCTACTGCTTCCGCCTTTCGCCCTGTTTCGTTGTAGAGTTCTGCCAATTCGTACAGCGGCATAAACCGCGCCGGACACATAGTGGCGGCAAGTTTCAAATGCTGTTCCGCTTTTTCGTATCGTTGCAGTTCCTTATAGTTGTCAGCCAGCAGCATTTGCACGTCCATATCGTTATAATATACTGTACACAGACTGAAAACCGCAATGCTTCGTTCGTATTCCTTTATTTCGTGCAGTTCGGCGGCATGGTTGTAGAGAAACAAACCGTTTTTGCCGAGATAACGGTACAATTTATCATATTCGGGCAAAACTTCTCTGGTTTTTCCAGCCAGGGATTGATGCGCTGTTTTGTTCCATTTCATTTCCGCCTTCAGCCGTGGAATAGCGGTGAAGAATATTCCGAAAACGGCTATGGCTACGGCTGTTTTCGTGATGATATTTAACAACTTCGTATTCTGAAAAATTCTCGTTGGATAAAATATGACTGCAATGTTCAAAAAAGCGATTAACCACGTAAAGGGATATTTGAACGGATAAGAAAAACACGAGAAAACCGCCAACGCCAGCAGGCTTAGCAGCGCTGTCCGTTTGGCATTGCTGCGTTCTTTCCGGTAAGAGCGGAAAAGCAGAAAGCCAAGCAAGGCTAAGAAAGCCAAACCCATCAAACCGTGCTCGGCAAACACTAAAAGATATTCATTGAAGGGATGCAGCACATTATCCGCTAAGGCTGTATATTTGCTATCGGGATGTGCTGTGAAATAATCAGCCTGATAGAGCATGTATTTTGCTTGAAATGCGCCTTGCCCGTGCCCTGCAAGCGGTGCATCGCATATCATATCCCACGTGCAACGCCAAATGAGCAGGCGACCGTCGGCGGAATCTTTTCCGAAAAGGTAAAGTATTGCAGG
>JAITTD010000037.1 GCA_031287245.1 Bacteroidales bacterium | reverse complement strand
TGGTATTATATGAATGCGCTTGACTATTTCGGCGGCGTTCCGCTTTATACTTCCAATCAGACGGAATTGAAAGCACGGGCTACCGATGTGGAAACTTTCGAGTTCATTGAAAAATTGCTGAAAGATGATTTGAACATCCTGCCCAAACGGGCACTGGGCGACCGCCAAGACCAGATTGTTACCCAGGGGGTGGCAGCATCTCTGTTGATGCGGCTCTATTTCAACGCCGAATCGTACATCAAAAAGAATATGTATGCCGAAACAGCCAAGATTTGCGAAGACATCATCAATGGCGTTTACGGCAACTATGCAATTGCTTCTTCCTATCAGAAAATTTGGGGTTGGGACAACGAAGCGTCCGATGAACTGATTTGGGCTGTTGCCAGCGATCCGAGTTATCGCGGGTTTGAAGCAGGCAACCGCAACTATAGCACGCACTACGGCACATGGGCTTATTTGGATAATCCGGAAGCCCTGTCGTGGAACGGAATATGCCTTATCCCCTCGCTCGACATCGAAGGCAAAAGTTATGTTTACGGCGCAGCAAACCCATCGAACAAGTTTGGCGGTCCCTTCAAATTAGGAAGCCCCTATTCCAAATTTGAACCCACCGACCTTCGCAAGAAGAACTATGTCTATGGTATTCAGGATGGCGTAACAGGCAGCAAAAAATATGAAGGAATGTTTCTGGCAGGAAAGCTGATCAATCCTTTCACGGGCGCAGCCTGCCTTGCCGACGGCTCCCGCGAATATTTAAAAGGTGACACCGTTTCCATGCCCGATCAGATAGGGCAACTGGGTCCGGACATTCCCAAATACCTGAAATCCAAAAAAGAACCGGAAAAAGACAGTGTGGGCGCCGATGGACTTAGAATCTATATATTAGATGCCAATGGAGATATCGTTATCGACAAACCCCGCTATCCCGAGGGGCGTAAGGAAGGAGCCATGTTTGCCGAAGAAAACTCAGGCATACGTTTGTTGAAGTATTCACCGACACCCAATTCCAAAGACGGCGCCATTTGGAAAACGACCGATGTACCGGTGATCCGCTACACGGAAATCAAATACACCCTTGCCGAGTGTAAATGGCGTGCCGGAGATGCAGCAGGCGCAGCCACCATCATCAACGAAGTGCGTGCACGCTATTTCACCGGAGCCGATACGAACCCTGTTACGGCAGCCAATTTGGACGAATACCGGTTATTAGATGAATGGATGATAGAATTTCTCGGCGAAGGTCGTCGGCGTACCGACCTCATCCGTTTTGGCAAATTCACCACCGAGGCATGGTGGGATCATCCGGCAGACGGTCCGGGCAAAGAATACCTCTGCCGTTTCCCCATTCCGGAAGGCGCATTCAGCGCTAACCCGAACTTAGTGCAAAACCCCGGTTACACCAGATAAATCGGTTGTAAACCAAGTTTCAAAAGAACAGGGACGATATTTTCGTTCCTGTTTTTTTTTGGTGGAGAACAAGCCGCGCGGCTCATTGCGATGCTGCCAGCCGACCTTGAAGACTTGCGTTATTGAAAAATGAAAATATATATTTAGCCATTGGTATTTAGAGCGTTGGGTTTGACGCTTATTTTGAAATAGCGGTTCATTTGGATTACAGGATAAACCACCGAAACGAGAAAAGCCACCGCTCCAACGAGAAGAATCCATTTGGGCGCCACATGGAATGCAAATAAAGCACAGATAATGAAATAAATACATCCTCCGATTATCTGAACATACGGCACGAACGAACTGGTAGTGATGGTACAATCGCCTTGTACATCTGTTGTGAACTTTGAAGAGGCGCCCCACGTTTTGACCGTAATTTTGCAGGCTCCATCAGGCATATTTATTATTTTGGTTTCGCCGCGCTTTAATGAAAACTTGCTTTGTCCGGCAACCACGTTAAGTGTGCCAAACACTAAATCTTTTCCTCGATGAAATGCGATGGTTGCCATTCTTTTGCTGTTTAAGGCTATTATATACCACAAAAGTACACAATTTTATAACACTGTGCGATTTTTTTCTGAAAAAATGAAATATTTTTTTAGCCATTGATATTTAGCGTATTTAGCGTGACGTTTAAATAACATGGGTATCCTTTTTATTTCAGTTTTTCCGTTTTTGTAAGTGAAAGGGCGTTTTTTCTTGATTATGAGGCTGTTATTCGCAATGCACATTCAGTTTTTCGGCAAATGCCTTACCAAAATCCAGCAGTTGCCGAAATTTTTCCTCTCCCGGTTTGAATTTTGCTCTGTAAGCCGGTTGTACCACCTTCCATTTCAATCCGGTCATCATGGTTTCTATCAGTCCTGTCGCTTCACCGCTCCATCCGTATGAGCCGAAGACGGCAGCGGCTTTTCCATGGTCGCGCAAAGGATTGACGGCTGCAAACAGTTTGTAAACAGGCAACAAGGTATTCTGATTGATGGTACTTGAACCGACCATCAAGGCGTCGGAACGGGTGAGCGCCGCTTCCAAGTCGCCCAGCGAGGCAAACTCAATATCCAGCATTTCCACCTGAAAATTGCCTGCCTGCGTCAAACCCTTTTTAATCCAGTCAGCCATCAGGCGGGTGTACCCATAAGCCGATACGTATGCTATCAAAATTCGGTTCTTTTTGGCGCCTGTGATTGCCAGATATTCCGATGCCAGGCGGTAACTTTTGTCCACCGCCTCTTTCCAACGGGTGCGAAGCACTGGACCATGTCCCGTACAGATGGTCTTGATCTCCAACGGGCGTATTTTTTCGATGGCACTCATCATAAAACGGCTGTAAGGACGCAGGATACAATCAAAATAATACTCAAAAGCCGCGTCATAATCATCTTTGCTGGCAACCATATCGTCAAAAACGGTTTCCGAGCAATAATGAGCGCCGAAAGAGTCGCAGGTGAACAGCAGTTGGTCTTCTGCCAAGTAACTGTACATCGTGTCGGGCCAATGCAAATTGGGCGCTCCGATGAAACGGATGGTCTTGTTGCCGAGGTCGAGCGTGTCGCCATCCTTCACTTTCAATGATTTGAAGGGCTTGTTCGTCATGTCGCCCAAATACATCAGCGCTTGTACGGTGCCTACCACCGTTGCGTCAGGCGCAATAGTGAGCAATGCCGCTAAACTGCCCGAATGGTCGGGTTCAGTATGATTGACAATGATGTATTCGATTTCTTCGGGGCGGCACAAGGCTTTCACTCGTTCCAAATAACCGGCGGTATGTGTGTCTTTCACCGTTTCAACCAGTGTTTTTTTATCGGCATCTATAAAATAAGCATTATACGTGCTTCCAAATTCCGTTGTCATCACCACATCAAAAGTGACTAACCCGGCGTCTAACGCTCCTATCCATTTCACATCGGGCGTAATTTCTACAATTTGATCTTTCATTACTTTTTTTTACTATTTTTTTGCAAAAGTAGATGAAAGTCCTCAGATTTCCAAGCGCCAGCAATAAAAATCAAGATAAGGGCGGACACCATGCCTGCATAAGGGTGAAATCGGGGAATTTAAGTATGCCGAAAATTTTGTTGTTTGTTTTTCAAAAGAAAAATACTACTTTTGTCATGATTAAAAGCTAACAGGATGGCAAAAGCATTTCAGAAAATATATACAAAAATCAACCGCATTACCAAGGCAACCTGCTCGTTACATGCCGCAGGTGTAGGCTATGACGAGTTGGCGACTGTTGATGGTGCGTTGGCGCAGGTGGTGAAAATCGTTGGCGACGAGATTACCTTGCAGGTATTTAGCGGCACGGAAGGCATCCGCACCAACGCAGAGGTAGTATTTCTGGGCAAATCACCCACTTTGAAGGTTGGATCGCAGTTGGCGGGGCGGTTTTTCAATGCCTTTGGCGAGCCAATAGACGGTGGCGCAGTGCCCGAAGGCGATGAGCGTGAAACAGGCGGACCATCGGTAAATCCCGTCCGCCGCAAGCAGCCGTCAGAATTGATAGCCACCGGCATAGCGGGCATCGACCTGAACAATACCCTGGTGACGGGGCAGAAGATACCGTTTTTTGCCGACCCCGACCAGCCTTACAATCAGGTGATGGCAACGGTGGCTCTGCGTGCCGAAACGGACAAAATCATACTTGGCGGCATGGGGCTGGCGAACGATGACTATCTGTATTTTAAAAATGTGTTCAGCAATGCCGGCTCGCTCAACCGCATCATCAGTTTCGTCAATACCACCGAAGACCCGCCTGTGGAACGCCTGCTCATCCCCGATATGGCGCTGACAGCCGCCGAATATTTTGCTGTGGAACATCACGAAAAGGTGTTGGTACTGCTCACCGATATGAGTTCTTACGCCGATGCGCTGTCTATCGTGTCCAACCGAATGGACCAGATTCCCTCGAAGGATTCTATGCCCGGCTCGCTGTATTCCGATTTGGCAAAGATATACGAAAAAGCAGTGCAGTTTCCTGATGGCGGTTCTATTACCATCATCGCGGTAACAACGCTTTCGGGCGGCGACATCACCCACGCTGTGCCCGACAACACGGGCTACATCACCGAAGGACAACTCTTCCTGCGCCGCGACAGCGACATCAGCAAGGTCATCGTTGATCCGTTTCGCAGCCTTTCGCGCTTGAAACAGTTGGTCATCGGCAAAAAAACGCGCGAAGACCACCCTCAGGTGATGAATGCCGCCGTGCGCCTTTACTCGGACGCAGCAAATGCAAAAACGAAACTCGAAAATGGCTTCGACCTCAGCAACTACGACGAACGAACGCTCGCTTTTGCCAAGGATTACGCCACCGAACTTCTCGCCATCGACGTAAATATCAATATTACCGAGATGCTCGACGTTGCATGGGCATTGTTTGCCAAACATTTCAAGCCCGAAGAGGTGAATATCAAGCAGGATTTGGTGGAGAAATACTGGAAAAATTGAAAATCAAAAATTGAAATATGGCAATACGGTTTCAATATAATAAGACATCGCTTCAAGGCGTTGAGAAACATTTGAAGATGCGGCTTCGGGCTTTGCCTACCATCAAAAACAAGGAGAGTGCGCTCAGGATGGAGGTGAAAAGGGCGAAAGACGAGGCGTCGGCGCTGGAAGCCAAATTGGAGCAGCAGATTCATTCGTATGACCGGATGATGATGCTGTGGAATGAGTTCGACCCTACATTAGTGTCGGTGCAGGATGTACAGATGTCGGTCAGAAAAGTGGCAGGCGTGCGGGTTCAGATGCTTGACAGGGTGCTGTTCGCCGTCCGTCCTTACAGCCTGTTCAACAGTCCAAAATGGTACCCCGACGGCATCGTTTTATTGCAGACGCTCGCCCAAACCGGCATGGAACACGAGTTTTGCCTGATGAAAATCGAACTTTTGGAACACGCCCGCAAAAAAACAACCCAAAAGGTCAACCTCTTCGAAAAGGTACAAATTCCGGGCTACGAAGATGCCATTCTGAAAATCAAACGTTTCATGGAAGACGAGGAAAATCTTTCCAAATCGTCCCAAAAAATCATGAAACAATTCACCGTAGCACCTTAATAATCAGCAAAATGAATATAGAAAAAGTAAAAACATACAATCAGAAGTTGTTAGCCGTTTTGGGAACGCTCGCAGCGGTATTTTTAGTCGTTTGCATGCTGGTAACACTTGTCGTATTTATCATGGAGTGTATGCCTAATCAGTCGGGGCGGGGAGATGGTTTATTGTCTGATGATAAGGTAGAAATATTGAATCAGGACAATCTGAGGCAACAAAACCTGCGGCAACAAATCGTTTCGTACAACTTGCCCCAATTGGTTGATACCGTAAACTCGATATATGTGATTACTACCGGATTGCAAACATTGGACAAATCAGAACGTGTGGGTAAGTTGAATTTTTCATCCGGCAGTCATGAATACAGTTCATTGAACGGAGTCAACTTATTGATATTTGATGCCCAAACGGGTGAGGTACAGCCCTTGTTCTCGCAACGTGTATTGATACAGGATTTCGAGCCGTATTATTTCAAAGATGACATTCTATTATTTTTTCATTATGTTGATAGCGATACCGATAAGGATGGAATGATCAATTTTGGCGATTATGAAAATCTGGGTATTTATTCGCTAAAAACCAAATTTCTACATAAAATAGCATTTGAAAAAAGTACCATTTTGGATTGTTCTTTTTTGGTGGATACTGGAAAAACGGTTTCAAAGGCGCTGTTTACGAAAAATTTGAACATGCTGGTTACTTTTGGTGTGGACAGAAATGAAGACGGTCATTATCAAAGAAATAACGAGCCGTCTGTCATCAAGCGATATGATTTTCAAACCCATACGTTGACGGACATCATTCCGCAAGACATACAGAACGAGCTTCAACGTTTGGTGGAAGGAAAAACACAGTAATCACTTAAAAAAGTCAAAGCGATGGTTGAGCCGATGAAAAAATACAGTTTCCTGATTTATCATAAAATATATGATGAATTTTTGGAAAGCATACAGCAGGCGGGAGTGGTGCATATTGCAGAGAAGCAAAAAGGCGTTCCCGAAGATGCCGTTGATTTGCGTCGGCTGATGGACAAGGGCGAGCGGCTGAAAAGTACGATCAAGGCGTTACAGCAAAAACTTGATAAAGCGAAGATGGCGCAATCTCCCTCTTGTGAAGCATCCGAAGGGCATCAACAATTCAAAAAATACCAGGAACTCAAATCGAAGCAGGAAGATTTGAAAATACAGCAGCAGAGCCTTCGCAAAGAAATCGACAATCTGTCGGTGTGGGGTGATTTCGATTTGGATATGCTGCAAAAAATAGAGACTTCCGGTCGCCGAATACGGTTTTATTCCTGTCGCGAGCGAAATTTTCGCCCCGAATGGAAAGACCGCTTCGATGCGGTGGAAATCAATCACGTTGGCGCCACCGTGTATTTCGTCACAGTGACATCTGCTGATATAAACGAAGAACCTGATGCGGAGAAAGTGCGCGTGCCGGAACAGTCGCTCGGTGAATTGCAAACGGCTTTGCAGCGTGCCATAGCCGAGGCGGATGCCATTGAAAGTGAGATGGTACGGATGGCAGCAGAGCATCTTGGCGATTTGCAGGAAGCGTATCGCAGTTTGCGCGAAAGCATTGACCTCAACAAGGTGCATCTGCAAACAGAAAAGGAGGCAGACAATCACCTCATTCTGCTCGAAGGCTGGGTGCCCGAAATCGAAGAGGCAGGATTGACAAAGATACTTGACCGTTTGGATGTCTATTACTTAGCCACAGCGCCCGCCAGAGACGATAACACGGTGCCGGTGCTACTCAAAAACAACCGGTTTGCACGACTTTTCGAACCAATCGGCGAACTGTTTGATCTGCCCAACTATCACGAGTTAGACCTCACGCCGTTTTTTGCGCCATTCTACATGCTGTTTTTCGGACTTTGCTTGGGTGATGCGGGTTACGGGCTGTTGTTATTGGTGGCAGGGCTTGTTTTGCGCATCAAAGTGAAACCATCCATGAAACCATTCATGTCGCTGGTAGCCGTCTTGGGCGCAGCAACCTTCGTTTGCGGCTGTTTTTGTGCCACTTTTTTCGGCATTGCATTGTTGGACGTTGATTGGGCATGGCTTACCGGTTTCAAAAAGTTGATGCTCAATTCCGACAACCTTTTCTCTCTGGCGCTGATATTGGGCGGAGTACAGATCATTTTCGGGATGATTGTCAAAGCCGTTGGGCAAGTGCGCCGTTACGGATGGGCATCGTCATTTGAAACTTGGGGTTGGCTCATCCTGATTGTCGGTGGCGGCAGTTTGTACATCACTGACGAAAAAGCCCTGATTACGCCTGCGGTTGCGCGAAACCTTTGTTACGCCGTGCTGGGGATATCCGGTTTGCTCATTTTCATTTTGAATACGCCCGGACGTAATCCGCTTATCAATATCGGCGCAGGATTATGGAATTCGTATAACATGATAACCGGCTTGCTCGGCGACTTATTGTCGTATATCCGACTGTTTGCCTTGGGATTATGCGGCGGCGTTATGGGGTTTGTATTCAATGATTTAGCAATGCAATTAAGCGGAGATATACCGGTGGTCAGTCAGTTCATCATGTTGGTTATCCTGCTGATAGGACATTCGCTTAATCTCTTCATGTCGGGATTAGGCGCCTTCGTCCATCCCATGCGCCTGACTTTTGTCGAATTTTACAAAAATTCAGGATTTGAAGGATGCGGAAAGAAATATCAACCGCTTAAACAATTAATAATTGGCAATTAAAATAATAGAATCAATAATAAATTTAAAATCAGTAAATGATGGAACCAATAATTTTAGCGTATATTGGAGTCGGCTTAATGGTAGGGCTGGCAGGTGTTGGAAGTGCGACCGGCGTTAGCATCACAGCCAACGCATCCATTGGGGCAATGAAAAAAAATCCCGATGCATTTGGTAATTACATGGTGTTGAGCGCCCTGCCCGGCACACAAGGTTTGTATGGCTTTCTTGGATATTTCCTTCTGAAGGGACATCTTGTGGCTGACATCACCCTGTTGCAGGCAGCAGGCATCTTTGGCGCAGGCATAGCCTTAGGCTCGGTGTGTCTGTTGTCGGCTATCCGTCAGTCACAAGTGTGCGCCAACGGCATAGCAGGCATCGGCGCAGGATACGACGTGTTCGGCAAAACGATGATTCTCGCTGTTTTTGCCGAGTTGTATGCTATCGTAGCCTTAGCCGCTACATTTTTGATAGGCAGATCGCTGGGATAATCTCCGGTTTGCCGTATGTTGTGGAGCGCCATCAATCAACTCTGTTTGAAGGTGTTCACTTTTGCTATACCCATAACCCGTATGGCATGAATGTCTATTTTGCGGTTTTTTTTATTTTTTAAGTTTGTAATTAAGAAAAAAGCCTTACCTTTGCACCGCTTTTTTGAACGATTCGCTAGCTCAGTCGGTAGAGCACATCCCTTTTAAGGATGGGGTCCCGGGTTCGAGCCCCGGGCGAATCACATTTTCCCTCCCATAAGTTATACAGGCAAAATTTAAAAATTATTTTTATCTTTGTCGCTATATTTGTTCATCACTAAGAAATGAAAGAGTTATTATATAAATTATTTGAACATAGATATTTAGATCGTAGTGAATCGCGGGATGTGCTTATCAGAATGTCCAACGGCGAATTTAACGACAATCAGATAACAGCGTTCATCACGGTGTTTCTGATGCGTAGCATCACTACCGACGAACTGGCGGGCTTTCGCGACGCCCTGCTCGAAATGCGCGTACCGGTGGATTTGAGCGCCTACAACGCTATTGACATTGTAGGCACAGGGGGCGACAACAAAAATACATTCAATATTTCCACAGCCGCCTGCCTGACGGTAGCCGGCGCGGGATACAATGTGGTGAAGCACGGCAATTATGGCTCTACGTCCATCAGCGGGGCGTCGAATGTCATTGAAGCGCACGGCGTGAAGTTCACTCGCGACACGGACGTGATGAAACGCTCGCTCGATGCCTGCAATTTTGCTTATCTGCACGCTCAGTTTTTCAGTCCCGCCATGAAAGTAGTGGCGCCGGTGCGAAAAGCCTTGGCGGTACGTACTTTTTTCAATATGCTGGGTCCCCTGGTGAACCCTACCTTGCCCAAACGACAAGTGCTGGGCGTTTACAACCTCAAATTGGCGCGGCTCTACAACTATCTTTATCAAGAGAGTGGCATCGATTTCACCATTGTCAACTCATTGGACGGCTACGACGAAGTGTCGCTCACCGACGCCTTCAAGGTGTTCAACAAGACAGGGGAAGCGGTTTATACCCCTGAAGAATTGGGCTTCAGCCGATGCTCCGAACCGGATTTGTACGGCGGCAGCACGGTGGAAGCGGCATCCGCCATTTTCGACAACGTGCTCAGTTTTACGGCAACGTCGGCACAAATCAATGCGGTGGTGATCAATGCTGCTTTTGCCATTCAAACCATCTGTCCCGAAAAATCTATTGAGGAATGTATCGCCATAGCCCGCGAATCGCTCAAAAGCGGCAAAGCACAGCAAGCCATGAAGACATTTGTTGAGATTAATTCGCAGGATTCTCTTTTATGATTCGCAAATACCGGTCATCTGATGTTGAGCAGTTAATTGAACTTTTCACGCAAACGGTGCATAAGGTGAGTTGTCGTTATTATTCGCCTGCGGAAGTAGAGGCTTGGGCACCATTGACGCCTGCAGATACCGCCAGTTGGAACGACTATTTTTCCACGCGCTTCACTTTATTGGATGAACGCGAAGGTTTTATTGCCGGATTCGGCTGTCTGAGTGCGTCCGTAAATGTTGTAGATATGCTTTTTACCCATCATGCCCACCAGAACGAGGGCATTGGATCGGCAATTATTGACGCTTTGGAGGCAGAAGCCTTGCGTAGCGGACAGCATGAGGTATTTCTCACCACGAGTGCCACAGCATGGCATTTTTACCAAAAGCGCGGATACCAGTATTTCAAGAGCGAGAAAAAACTTTATGGAAACATTGAGTTCGATTGCCAGATTTTGCGAAAGGCGCTGCCTTTCTTTCCGGTGATACGCCGCCACGACCGAGAACTTGATGTGAACAAAGCCCAAGAATTACTGCAAACAGGCAGTTATGGCTTTTTGGCTATGAGCGCTGTCAATGGGTACGGCTATGGCATTCCCATCAATTATGTGTCGTCAGGGAACAGCATCTACTTCCACTGCGCCACAAGCGGTTTTAAGATGGAAAACCTGCGCCACAACAACCGCGTGAGTTTCTGCGTGGTGAGCAGTGAACAAGTTTGCCCCGAACGCTTCACCACTGCCTACGAAAGCGCGATGGTCTTTGGGCGAGTGGTCACAAACTTGTCCGATGCGGAACGTTTGCAGGCAATGGACTTGCTGGTGCGGAAATATTGTCCTGAGCAAGCGCCAATTTGGCAGGAACATATTCAAAAGTCATTCCACATTACAGGCATACTGCGGTTGGATATGGATCATTTGACAGGGAAAAAACGAAAATAATCAGGACTCATTTAAAACGCGCCACAACAATCTGAAATAGTGCACGATTGATGAACGCTGACTGTTAATAATTATTAAAAATCAAACTGCTTGGCTGCCATTTTTGACTTTTTCCTTTACCTTTGTCCAAAATTATAGAAATAGAAATGGATATGAAAAGTCTTTATGTAGCGGGAGCCGCTACACTTCTGTTTGTTTCCTGTGGAAGGCAACAAAACAGTACAAACAACACACAGTTGCCAAAATATCCGGCGATGGTAGTTACCGCCGGTACAGCAGAACTCACAACGAATTATCCGGTCACCCTCAGGGGACGGGAGGACATCGAAATCCGTCCGCGTATAGACGGGTTTATCGAACAAATCTATATTGATGAGGGGTCGGCGGTGAAACAAGGTCAAGTCTTGTTCAAAATTAATTCACCGCAAGCCGAACAAGCCGTTACGACGGCTATGGCAGCGGTGACTGCTGCGGATGCGCAATTGGCTACTGCCACCCTGAATGTGGAACGCATGAAACCGCTTGCTGAGCAAGGTATCATAAGCAACGTGCAGTTGCAAAGTTACCAAAACGCGGAAAGTGCAGCCAAAGCCGCGCACGCGCAGGCAAAGGCGCAACTGACCAATGCCGAAGCGACCCTGTCGTGGGCATCTGTGAAAAGTCCGGTGGACGGCTATGTCGGCGCTGTGGCTTATCGGAAAGGCAGTTTGGTGAACAACCAAAATGTGCTGACCACCGTTGCCAACACAACATCCGTATTTGCCTTCTTTTCACTGAACGAAAAAGCGCTGACTCAATTTTTGGGCGGACTTGAAGGCAAAAACCAAATCGAAAAGTTGAAACACGCGCCCGAAATCACCCTCACGCTGGCTGACGGCACCGTGTACCCCTACAAAGGCAAGATTGAAACCATTGCCGGAGTGGTGAACACTGCCACCGGAAGCGCCAACTTCCGCGCCGAGTTCCCCAACGAGGAAAGACTGTTGCGTAGCGGCGCCAGTGGCACGATTTCCATCCCAAGATACATGGACAAGGTGGTGGTGATTCCTCAAAAAGCCACTTTCGCTCGGCAGGACAAAATTATTGCCTATAAAGTGCAGGGCGATTCGGTGGTACAGAAAGTGATTACCGTGCTGCCAACGCCCGATGCCCGCAGCTACGTGGTAATAGACGGCATCGGAGAGGGCGACCGCATTGTGACCGATGGTTTGGCAAGTTTGTCGCACGGAAAAAAAGTAGAGATTGAAACATTGTAAAAAGGGGGACGGTTAAATCATGTGGTTAAAAATTTTTATCGAAAGACCGGTGTTGTCCACCGTGATTTCCATTTTGATTGTAGTTTTGGGAATTATCGGGGTCACAACTTTGCCGGTAGAGCAATATCCGAACATCGCCCCGCCTACGGTGACGGTGTCGGCTAATTATCCGGGCGCCAACGCCGATGTAGTCATGAACAGCGTGGTCATTCCGCTCGAAGAACAGATTAACGGCGTGGAAGGCATGACATACATGACCTCGTCTGCATCCAATTCCGGCTATGCCAACATTACCATCTATTTCCGACAAGGTATGAACGCCGACATCGCGTCGGTGAATGTGCAGAACTTGGTGGCTCGCGCTACATCGCTTCTGCCGCAGGAAGTGGTGCAAACGGGCGTCACAGTGCGCAAACGTCAGAGCAGTACCATTCTCAATGTAGCCTTCTATACTGATAATCCCGACTACGACCGAAAATTCGTGATGAATTATGTCAACATCAACGTGTTGCCGCAAATCAAGCGAGTGAACGGCGTAGGCGAGGCGAGCGTATATGGCGCCCGCGACTACTCAATGCGTATCTGGCTCAAACCGGACGTCATGGCGACTTATAAAATTGCGCCCGCCGAGGTGATTGCCGCTCTTCAAGAGCAAAATATCGAAGCTGCACCGGGCGAATTGGGCGTCAATTCCGAGCAGACTTTTCAATATACCCTTAAATATACGGGACGACTGAAAACGGCTGAGGAATTTGGCAATGTAATCATCCGTTCGGAAAACGGGCAAATCCTCCGCGTGAAAGATGTCGCCGAAGTGGAATTGGGTGCGTTGAATTACACCATCTACGACTATTTCAACAGCATGGAATCGGTATCTATTCAGATCAATCAGACAGCAGGTTCCAATGCACAGGAAGTCATTAACAATGTCAAAGCCGAGATTGAAAAGGCAAAAGAAGTGTTTCCTCCCGGTATTTACGTGGACTACGTGCAGGATGCCAACGAATTTCTCGATGCCTCGGTTGAAAAAGTGCTTCACACACTCGTGGAAGCCTTCATTTTGGTGTTTTTGGTAGTATTGCTGTTCCTTCAAAGTGGTCGTTCAACGCTTATTCCGGCAATTGCCGTTCCGGTGGCAATTGTGGGAACGTTCTTTTTCTTGCAGTTGTTCGGTTTTTCCATCAATCTGCTTACTTTGTTTGCGCTGGTACTGGCTATCGGTATCGTGGTGGATGATGCTATTGTGGTGGTGGAAGCGGTTCATGCCAAGATGGACGCGGGCGAGAAAAACCCCTTGCAGGCGACTTTGGCTTCAATGAAGGAAATAGCGCCAGCCATCGTATCCATCACACTGGTAATGGCTGCTGTGTTTGTGCCGGTCAGTTTCATCGGCGGCACTTCGGGCATCTTCTTTCGGCAATTTGGTTTGACGCTGGCGGTGGCAATTCTCATCTCGGCTGTCAATGCCTTGACGTTAAGCCCCGCACTTTGCGCCCTTTTCCTGAAAGCCCACGATGAAAGCGAACATAAAAAACGCAGCCCGTTGCAACGCTTCTATGCCGGCTTTAACAACCTGTTCGACAAAGCGACTGCATTATATAAACGCGGGCTTTACTATCTCGGACGGCGGAATCATCGGTGGATGACCGCAGTGTTTGTGCTATTTGCTATTGTGGTCATGACTTTCCTGATGCGCACCATCCCTGCGGGTTTTGTACCGCAGGAAGACAGCGGCGGAGTGCTTGGATTCGTTACCATGCCTCCGGGAACATCTATGGAACGCACAGACTCTATGGTAAAACAGGTAGTTGAGATAGCACGCGGTATAGAACATGTGAAGTTTGCACAAAGTATCACCGGAGTCAACTTTCAGAGCGGCGCAGCCAGTTCTTATGGCAACATAATGGTTAAAATGGACCCGTGGAATGAGCGAAAAATCACTACAAATGATGTGGTTAACATCCTGCAGCAGAAGACAAAGCACCTTCCCGGCACCTTCATATTTTCCGGAACGCCTACTTTGCAGGGTTTTGGGTTGAGCAACAGCGTGGAATTGCAGATGCAAGATCGTACCGGCGGCAATATTGAACATTTTTTCGACGTTACCAACGATTTCATCGCTGCCATGAACAAAAGACCGGAAGTGATGATGGCGCGTACCACCTTTGACCTCAATTTCCCGCAGAAAATGATTGAAGCCAACGTTGCTAAAATAAAAGAGGCAGGATTGACGCTCACCCAGGTGTTTTCAGTAGTACAAACTTATGTGGGCAGTTCGTATATCTCGAATTTCAACATCTATGGAAAGCAGTTTCGCGTGATGGTGCAGGCTGCGCCCGAATATCGCTCCAAATTGGACGATTTAAACCGTTATTACGTCAAAACGGCTTCGGGCGAAATGGCGCCTGTCACGGAATTTATTACCATATCCGACATCACGGGACCACAGTCCTTGTCGCGTTTCAACATGTATTCATCCATGTTTGTGATGGTGATTCCCAATGCACTTCAAGGATATACTTCTGCCGATGTGCTGAATGCCGTGAAAGAAATAGGATCTGAGGTGCTGCCAGACGGCTACGGCTACGATTATTCGGGTATGACGCGCGAGGAAGTGCAAAGCAGCGGGCAAACCTACATCATTTTCCTGCTCTGCCTCATCTTCGTATATCTCTTGCTGGCTGCCCTTTACGAAAGTTACATCATCCCGCTGGCTGTCATCTTTTCGCTGCCTGTCGGTTTGGCAGGCGTGTTCCTCTTCATTTTCGTCGGGCTGAAAATGGGAACAGGTATCGTCAATAATATATATGTACAGATTTCGCTGATTATGTTGATCGGTTTGCTTGCCAAAAACGCCATTCTGATTGTAGAATATGCTGTGCAGCGGCGAAAACAGGGCATGAGCATAGTAGATGCAGCCGTAAATGGTGCTGTAGCCCGTCTGCGTCCCATCCTGATGACCTCGTTTGCCTTTATTTTCGGCTTGCTTCCCTTGGCTTTGGCTACCGGCGCGGGCGCTATCGGCAACAAATCCATCGGTATCAGCGCTATCGGAGGTATGTTGATTGGTACACTGCTCGGAGTGTTGATTATTCCTTCGCTCTACATCATTTTTCAGTCGTTGCAGGAAAAAATCTCCAAGTCGAGAGTCATCAATACTGCAAAAACAGTAATCATCGTTGGACTGTTCAGCCTGAGCGTGTCGTCATGCCAGGTTTTTACCAAATACACATCGCCGAAAGTGGACACGGAGGCTTTGTATCGCAACGAAACCAGCAGCGACACAACCACCATCGCCACCATACCCTGGTCATCCTATTTCACAGACGCAAGCCTGAAAAAATTGATTGACGAGGGCTTGCGCGAAAACTTTGACCTTCGTACGGCGTATTTACGGATACAGGAAGCCGAAGCCGGTTTGCAGGTTGCCCGCGCAGCCTATTTTCCCACTGCAGCGCTCACCGGACAAGCCACCCACGCACGAACGAGCCTGCAAAACGGCGATACCAAAGCGTTAGGCTACGGCAGCGAACAGTTTCGACTGGGCGTAGCGGTGCAGTGGGAAGCGGATATATGGGGCAAACTCAGCCGCCAGAAACGTGCCCGCTATGCGCAATACCAGAACAGCGTGGAATACAAACGCCTGATTCAGACATCGCTCGTGGCGAACATCGCATCAACGTATTATACTCTGGTCGCTTTGGACGAGCAACTGCGTATTACCCGCGCCACCATCGGCTTGTTGGAAGAAAGCACTTCCTCCATGCAGGCGATGATGGATGCCGGTATGCTGAACGCCGCTGCAGTGGAGCAAAGCCGTGCACTGCTGCTTGCCACGCAGGTGTCCGTGCCCAACCTCGAACAGTCGATTTACAAGTTGGAAAACGCGCTTTCCATCATGCTGGGGCGGAAAGGGAGCGCGATAGAACGGCAGTCCTACGCCCTTTGGGAAATGCCGACCGATGTTTTGCCGTTTGGCGTTCCGGCGCAAATGCTTGCCTTGCGTCCCGATGTGCGCGCCGCCGAATGGCAGTTCCGCGCTGCGTTTGAACTGCGCTACGCCGCGCAAGCCTCGCTCTACCCCTCGCTCACGCTCAGTTCGGGCACAATGCTCGGCTACGGTTCCACCACATTGTCCGACTTCTTCAAACCGGAAAACCTCTTTGGCAATTTCATCGGCGGACTCACGCAGCCCATCTTTGCCGGACGGGCTTTGCGTGCACAAGTGACCATCACCAAGGCACAGGAGGAGGAAGCGCTGATTAATTTCAGCAAAACAGTGCTGACTGCCGCAGGCGAGGTGTCAAACATCCTCTTTACCTACGAAAAAGCATTGGAGAAGTCCATCTACCGCAGTGCACAAACCGAGGCATTGAAGAAATCCGTTGACTACACAAGGGAACTGCTTCGTGCAGGCGAAGCCACCTACATAGAAGTGCTTACCGCACAACAGAACTACCTGAACGTGCAACTTGCCACCGTCAACGACAATTTGGAGAAAATGCAGGCAGTAATTGATTTGTACAGAGCGCTGGGCGGAGGAGAATAATTCGGGCGAAAAGAGAAAGTTTCGAGTTTTGAGTTTAAAGTTTCGAGTTTCAAGTTTCGAGTTTCGAGTTTCGAGTTTCGAGTTTCAAGTTTCGGGTTACCCAACCTTAAACTTCAAACCTCAAACTTCAAACCTTAAACCTTAAACCTCAAACTTGAAACCTCAAACTTCAAACCTTAAACCTCAAACTTCAAACCTTAAACTTCAAACTTTACCACCCATAATTCTGAATTAACCGATCGTTCACATACAGATTGCTTTCCTTGATGGGGAAAAAGTAATCTTTTGTAGAGAAACTGACCTTGCGGGGGTGAACATGGATGACTTGATAGAAATCATCGTTATTTTCGCCCATAATGTTCCATCCTTTCGGCTGTTCGTTCAGGTCGTTAATATTCTTCCAGCGG
>JAITTD010000260.1 GCA_031287245.1 Bacteroidales bacterium | reverse complement strand
TTCGCCGTTCGGGCGGTTCCATGACCTTAGACAGTCTGAATCATTACCTGACCATCTCTGAAATGATGGTACCCTCTTCCAACTACTGGAACATTATTCACGGACGCTTGGAAGGAGAAGCGTTACAAGACGCAGAAGGCATACAAATCATGCAGGCGCTGGGAGCCAATATGGCATGGTTGCTGAAATTGAAGCAATCCGGCGCACTCATACAACCTCCTGCTCAAGCAAAGAAGATACAAATGAACTTCATCAGGTAACAGAAAGATATAAACCGTTACACCCGAAGTGTATTCGGATGTAACGAAATATCCCTGTTCCCCTACCCTGTCACTTCCATCATTTTAAATGGAACGCGGATAATTGATTCGTAATCTTGCCCTGCTTCCAGCATATCCTCATCGTCCTGATCGTAGTACCAGTTGATAGTCACGCTTGGATTGGCTTTGTGAATGACTTCCAATTTCTTAAACACATCCAAAATACATTTGGACGAACTTGTATTGAAATATTCCAACTGAATATTTACTTGCGTTTGCGGTTTTGCTTCTTTGGCATAAGATTCCAACCAATCCACTAACGGTTTGTAAAATTCAATTGAATTTTCGGGAATTGAACGACCTTTCAATTCAACTAAGCCTTTGGAAGCATCAAAACGAACAGTAGGCGTTTTGGGGGTTCCTTCGATTAATAAAGTATCCATAATCTATTAAAAAATTTTATTTACACTATTATAATATCCAATTCATAAAAACTATATGTATCATCATAAGGGTAAAAATAATACTTCAAATGATGATTTGACTTTCTTGCTATATCTATCAATCCCAACCCGCCACCACCTTTGGGTGATAACTTTTGGTAGGTGAGGATGAATTTGTACATTTCTTTTAATGCTTCGGCGGACAGTGAATTTAATTTTTCAATTTTTTCGGAAAGAAATTTCACCTTGTCATTCACAACGAAATTCCCGACTTTTAAACTAAATCCTTTGTCCAGTTTTTTCAATACGACCATTCCGTAATTGTTGCCCAATTGTTCAATCAAATCAACCGGCACCGTATCGGCATGATGGTAAAGATTCTGTAAGCACTCCACTAAAATATTATAAACCTTTTTTTGCATTCGCACTTCGCTGCTTATATTTGCCAATTTTGCTTCAATATCCTCTAATATCGCGTTGATGCGTTCCGATGTAATTTCACCACGGAAGGTGAAAAAGGTATCAGAACCACAGACACTCACATATAATTGATTGATATCAAGACTCATAATACTCTTTTTTTTACAAGAGTGAACTTTGAAACTATCGGCAAAAATAAGTTTTTTCTACGAAACATCAAATTATAAATTATTGCGATTTATTTTTTCTTTTTTTTACGGGCGGGCTTAAAAAAAGTTTCAACTTTCAAAAAAAATCGATCTTGTTTCGTTTAAGAGGATACGGTTCCCATATCAATCACTGGCCATGGTTTGGCGTTTTTCCAGTCGCCGCAAGTGAAATCAGGCACATCTACTGAATTGCTCCGGTTGTTAAGCGAGATTTCACTCAATTCTGTGATGGAAGTCCATGCGGCAGCGTCATACACATCCTGATCGAGCGGTAATCCGTTACGCAGGCAGTATATCAGACGCCAGTTCATGATAAAGTCCATGCCACCATGTCCTCCCACTGCCCTTGCTTTTTCGCCGATGTATTTCAACAAGGGATGTTCGTACTGCGCCATGATTGCCTTCAATTCTTCGGGTTTCAGGAATCCGTGGGCATGCGGTTCAAGTGCTACTTTTTCTTCCGGATATTTTACGGCATAGCCTTTCGTGCCGCTGATTTTGTGAATGCGATCGTAAGGGCGAGGGCTGGTGGTGTCGTGTACTACCAACAAGGTGTGTCCGTTGACGGTTCGTATCAGTGTATTGTTCATGTCGCCCAGTTTGTAGGCGGCTTTGGCTTCAGGCGAATCTTTTCCGAATGTATCTTCGGCATACAGCGTTAAGCCGTACTGGTTGGTGGACATGGAGGTGAGGTAATCGAAGCGGTCGCCGCGATTGATATTCATGATTTGAGCCACCGGTCCCAAGCCATGTGTAGGATATGGATTGCCATTGTGCTTTTTGCTGTGCTCCAAGCGCCACATATTGTGATAACCATGCTCTTTATTATGTTTCAGACCTCTCAAATCGTGAATATACGCGCCTTCGCCATGATATATCTCTCCAAACAAACCTTGCCGTGCCATATTGAGGGTTGTCAATTCAAAAAAGTCGTAGCAACAGTTTTCGAGCATCATGCAGTGGCGTTGCGTTTGCTCGGCAGTGTCCACCAAAGCCCAACTGTCCTCTACCGAAAAGGCGATGGGCACTTCGCAAACCGTGTGTTTTCCCTGCTGCATGGCGTATAGACAAATAGGGACATGCAAATCCCATGGTGTTACATTATATATTAGGTCCACATCATCCCGTTCGCAAACCTTTTTCCAGTCTTCTTCGCCGGTATATTCAGCGGCTTCGGGACGGTTGTGCTTTTTCAGTATGTTCTGAGTTTTTGCGACACATTCCGGTCGGACATCGCAAAGGGCAACAATTTTGGTGCCTTCGATATTGCACATAGCATCCACATGAGTGGGACCACGCATTCCAAGCCCAATGAACGCAATCCGCACTTCGGGAAGCGGGTCGCAACGAAGCCCCATCACCGATTTGCCTTTCCGCACACGTTGTGACTGTGGCTTTTTCGTTGCTGTGCCTGCACAACTCTGAGTCAATCCGGCTACACTGCTTGCTGTTCCGATGGCTATGCCTCCAAACAGAGATTTCCTTAAAAATTCTCTACGATTTTCCATACTTTATAAAGATTTGTATTGGGTTTCAAAAAGGCTGTAAAAAGTAACATATTTTCAATATCTTAATGTCCCCATCGGACTTTCGATGGTCAATTCCTTGGTTTGCGAGGCTTCGCAATGTCCTATGATTTTTGCTTCGATGTTGAAAGAATTGGCTATCTGAATCACCTGAGCGGCAAACTGTTCGGGAAGATAGACTTCCATGCGATGCCCCATATTGAACACTTGGTACATTTCCTTCCATGCTGTGTCCGACTGTTCCTGAATGATGCGGAACAAGGGCGGAACATCGAACATATTGTCCTTGATAATGTGCAGTTTATCTACAAAGTGCATGATTTTGGTCTGTGCGCCGCCTGAGCAGTGTATCAATCCATGTATGTCAGGGCGCATCTCGTCCAGCAGGCGACATATCACCGGAATATAGGTGCGGGTGGGCGAAAGCACCAACTTACCCGCATCAATGCCTAATGATTCAATGGCGTCGGTGAGGTGATAACCTCCGGTATATACCAAATCGGGGGTGATGCTTTGGTCGTAACTTTCGGGGTATTGAGCTGCCAGATATTTGGCAAAGACATCATGTCGCGCAGAGGTAAGCCCGTTGCTGCCCATGCCGCCGTTGTAGCCATCTTCGTAAACTGCTTTGCCCGAGGACGACAATCCTACAATCACATCTCCTGCTTGTATTTTCTCGTTGGTGATGACATCACTGCGTCGCATACGGCAGGCTACGGTTGAATCAACGATGATAGTGCGCACAAGATCGCCCACATCAGCCGTTTCACCGCCTGAAAGGTACATATTAACGCCATAGTCGCGCATTTGCTCAATCAGTTCTTCCGTTCCGCTGATGATAGCAGCAATCACTTCTCCTGGTATCAGTTTTTTGTTGCGTCCAATGGTGGACGACACAAGGATATTGTCAGTTGCGCCCACACATAGCAGGTCGTCGGTATTCATCACCAGTGCATCTTGCGCTATTCCTTTCCATACGGACAGGTCGCCTGTTTCACGCCAGTAAAGGTATGCCAGTGACGATTTGGTGCCTGCGCCGTCGGCGTGCATGATGTTGCAATACGCCGCATTGCCTGCCAGAACATCCGGCAGTATCTTGCAAAAAGCCTTGGGAAACAAGCCCTTGTCGCTGTTTTTGATGGCTTGATGCACATCTTCCTTGGCAGCCGAAACGCCGCGCTGTGTATAGCGTTCGCTCATTATTTCAAAGGAAGCAATACGATATCTTTGTAAAACACCTCGGCGCCTTCCAACTGCAAAAAGATTTTGCCTTCGTTCAGGTTAAGTTCTTGCGCCTGAGCCACCAAATGCCCGTTTACATAGTGTTCCGACTTGTTGTCAACGCAAATCACTTCGATGGTGTTCCATTCGGGAATGGCTTTCTCAAAATTGGCGGAATGTATTATTCCATCGGATGAACCGCCTGCAAGAGCGCCATTCACGAAGTAATAATCACCAAAATCATCTTCCTGTATCTGACATTCCACTGAAAGCGGCCAGAGTTCGTCATTGACGCCTTCGGGAAAATGGTACAGTAAGCCGCTGTCGCGCCTGACGTTCTCGCGCGGCGGATATTTCCTGTCGCCCCATCGAATTTGCAAGCGAAGGTAATAATTCTTGTAACTGTCTTTCGTACAAACATACCCCATACTCGGACCGCTGAATTTCATCACGCCGTCTTCCACGGTAAAGGCTTTTTCTACATCGTTGTCCGTGCCGTAATTGGGTGTGTATGTGTACCATCCGGTATAATCTTTCCCATTAAACAAGGCGATGGTTTTCGCCTCTTTCAGTTTGGTAAACGTATCCTTTTCGGGATGATTTTTCAGGATGTCAGGAATCGCTTCCTGCCGGTTGCATTGCCATGATGCCACTGATAACAGACTAATAAGCAAGAGATTGAATGTACGCAATTGATAACTTTTCATTTGGATATTATTAAATAATCGGTGCAAATATAGGTAAAATTTCTATTCAAGCCAAATTTTGCTTTCTTTCGCTTTTCTTTTGAGGTGCTATGATGCCCGAAGGGCTTGATTTTCATAACCGCAGGCGAGCGAAGCGTTGCCTGCGGTAGGGCGAACACACGAACACTACTGCCTGAAAGGCAGCACTAAAAGGCTA
>JAITTD010000206.1 GCA_031287245.1 Bacteroidales bacterium | reverse complement strand
TACAATTGCTACTAAATTACCCATATCTTTGATTTATTCAAACTGCAAATTTAAGCATTATTTGGCAGAAAAGACTTTCTTGTGTTGTTTTATCAAGTTTTTTTACAGAAGAAAGGCTGAAAAAGGAAGATCTGCGTGATGGACTGCTATTTCCCTGCACGCTTTCCTGTCCATCTTTTCGTTTCCCGCAAGGGGAATGGCGTCCGTCAATATGATGCGTTTGGGTTGTTCGTATTTGCTGAGCGCTGCTTTTATTTGACGGAGGCTTTCGTCGCTTGGCGCTTGCTCTGTCAGCAACACGAGTCTTTCCCCAAGTTCGGCGTCGGGCACGGCTGTTACCACAAAAGGACAGGCGAGGAACGGGCGGATTTTTTCTTCCACCGTTTCCGCCTGTATCTTGATGCCGCCACTGTTGAAAACATTGTCTTTTCTGCCGGTGATGCAGAAACTGCCATCGGGAAAAATTTTTGCCATGTCGTTGGTGGTTATCATGTGGTCGCAAATCAAGGGCGCGTCAATAAGCAGTGTGCCGTCCGCTGCGAGGGAGAGGTGCACCTCAGGCAGAGGACGGTAGCAGGAGTCGGCTTCTGCACCGCTAAGACGGCGAATGGCAATGTGCGACAGTGTTTCCGTCATGCCGTAAGTGGAAAAAACTTCGTTTGGGAAGTCGCGGAGGGCTTTTTCCAATGCCGGATGGATAGCGCCGCCGCCGATAATCAGTTTTTTAACGGCAAGCAGTTTGTCCTTTTCGTCGGCTATTTGCAGGCTGTTATACACCTGCATGGGCGTCATAGCAGCGAAGTCAAGCGGGGTATCCACATCCGTCAGGGGATGTGCGGAAGGTTTTCTCACCATCAGTTCCATTCCTGTCAGCCATGCACGCACTGCCATCATCTTGGCTCCGATGTATTGCAGAGGCATACACAGCAATGCCTTGTCGCCCTCTTGCAGATGGAGAAAAGTGCAGCACATCCGAGCGCTGTTGCGCATCTGCTCTTTTTTGGCAGAAATCAATTTGGGCGTACCGGTCGAACCGGAGGTCTGCACGGTCACGCAAGTCGATGGATTGTTCCATTCTGCCCAAAAGTCGAAATATTCACGGTATCCGGAGGGCGTCTTGGCGGGATGATACCACAGTCGGTCATTTTTGACGGCAAGGGGCATTTCCGTGTTGTTGACAAACAGGGCGCCGGTGCCCAATCCGTGACAGACCGACAAATCGAGCGATGCACACCATTGGGCGATGGCGTTCAACCCGATGTTCGACTCCAAAGCAGAAGTGAGCCACCATCCGGCTTGCACGCGCTCCGCCGCTTTAATCCACTCGCGGCATCCGATCAGTCCCCCGTGCAGAGACGGTTTCAGCACGATATACTGTGGTTGCACCGTTTCCAAGAGTTGCTGCTTGTCGAAGAGGGTGTTGCAGCCTGTCAATTCTTCATCCAAAGCGATGGGCAAGGGCGTTTCGTGTGTCAGTTGCGACAAAAGTTCCGGTTGTCCGGCGCGAATAGGTTGTTCTATTGAATGAATATCCCATTCAGCAAGACGTTTCAGTTTTTCCAAAGCCTCATCCGGCGAAAAAGCGCCATTAGCGTCCACGCGAATTTCTACATCGCCCGCAGGAAAATGTTCGCGGATATGCCGAATAAGCGAAAGTTCGTCCTCGAACCGGATGGCGCCTATTTTCAATTTGATGCACCGGAAACCCGCTTGCAGTTTATCTTCTATCTGCCGCAACATTCGCGGAAAACTGTCCATCCAAATCAGTCCATTGATGGGAATGCCCGCTTTTCCGCGCGAGAAAGGAGTGTCCCACAGCGCGAAACTGCCGCTTTCCAACTGCCGAAACGCTGTTTCCAAACCAAACAATACAGAAGGATAGGGGCGCAGAGCGTCTGTTGCCTCGGCGGTTAAGCCGGACTGCTCTATTTTTCGGCATATCCGCGCAAGTACGTCATCGTATTGTGGAATATCGTCGCAACTCAGGCGGGGTAGAGGTGCACATTCGCCAATGCCCCACGCTTCGGGCTGTTCATCGGAAGTGACGAACACATAATAGATTTGACGGGTGGTATAAATGCCCCGCGAGGTGCCCGCAGGCTGTCTGAAATGCAGCAGGTGGGGAATGGTTTGTATTCGGTACATACCTCCGCGTCTAAGGAAATTTTGGGTAACGACCGAAGTTGGGAGCGCGTTTTTCCAAAAATGCCTGCTTGCCTTCCTGCGCTTCTTCGGTGAGATAATAGAGCAGGGTAGCATCGCCGGCTAATTCCTGTATGCCTGCCTGCCCGTCCAGTTCGGCATTCAGTCCGGCTTTGATCATACGAAGCGCCATCGGGCTGAGTTTCAGCATCGTTTCTGCCCATTCTACCATTTCGTCTTCCAAACGGTCGAGCGGCACCACCTTGTTCACCAAACCCATTGCCAAGGCTTCGGCAGCGCTGTACTGACGGCAGAGGAACCAAATTTCCCGTGCCTTTTTCTGTCCCACTACCCGCGCAAGATAGGATGCGCCAAAACCGGCGTCGAAACTGCCCACGCGAGGACCTGTTTGCCCGAATATAGCGTTGTCCGAAGCTATAGAAAGGTCGCACACCACGTGCAGCACGTGCCCGCCGCCAATAGCATATCCGTTGACCATCGCAATGACCGGCTTGGGCAACGAGCGGATTTGTTTCTGCACATCAAGTACATTGAGTCTCGGCACGCCGTCCTTCCCGATGTAGCCGCCTTTGCCTTTCACGTTCTGGTCGCCGCCGGAACAGAAAGCCTTGTCGCCTGCGCCCGTAAGCGCCACTACGCCAATGGCGGAATCGTCGCGGCATATTCGCAAAGCATCGCTCATTTCGGCAGTGGTAGCAGGGGTGAAAGCGTTGCGGTAACGCGGACGATTGATAGTGATGCGGGCAATGCCCTTGTAGAAATCGAAGAGAATATCCTCATATTCCCTGATACTTGTCCATTCTCGCTGTGATGACATATTTTTTATCTTGAATCGTAATTTCGATGCAAAATTACGACTATTTTTAAAAATGGAGATTTATTTTTGCCGAAATCGCAATGCGAGATTTCATTTTTGGATCAAGGGAACAAAAATTTACCTTTTTCCGACCTTCAGTGTTTTTGCTTTTCCGTTTTTTTCAAATCGAAAAAAGTACATTCCTGCAGGCAGTTTGTCCAACCGGATGATTTCGTCAGTGTTGGTGATTTGTTGCGAATGGACAGATACACCTGCCACATTCAACACTTTGAGCGTGCATCCTGTGCTTCCTTTAAGATGCACTTCATCGAAAAAAGGATTCGGATAAATGAGAATTTCCTCCTGCAACCGGTCTTTATAGCCGCTTGGCGGAACTACCGTAACAGTTAGGTGTGTCTTCACCTCACAGTAATTGTGATTGTCCGGTGTAAATCTCAATTCAAACGGTTTACTGTCGCTGTCGTTCAAGGTTGGCTTGAAATCTGGTGTGGCAAACGTGTAGGTACCGTTTTTAGTTCCGCCTTTAAATATGGCTTTCCCAAGTATTTGTCCTTCTTCAACTGTCAAAACAGGCCAAACCATAGTGGTATCTTCAATCTGGGAAATATCGAATGTGACATTTTTTGTGTCGGTGTAAAAAAACAAACCGTTAATGGCGACTTGGGCTTTCCCCGCATTGATATTATTGCGGTACTCAAAGGTATAATCGGTATCAGGGACCAGTGTACTTCCATATTTCACGGTGACAGATGGTGTTTTGGGGGTACCGTCATACGAACCTCCGCCCCCTACATTAATTTTCGCAGATTTAATGGGAATCACTTCAACAATTTCTGAAAAATTGTTCCAAATAGGTTTTTGATAGCTTTCGGCTGCACCATACGGAACTATCAGTTTTATGAATGGCTGTGCGCCAGCATCAAACACTAAATCAGATATGGTGGGAGGAGTAGAACTCTCTATCCTGATTCCATCAAGGTTGCAATTATCAAATATCTCTTTTCCAAAATTTTTGACATTTGCAGGAATCGTAATACGGCGCAGATTTACACAACTTTCAAAAGCGCGTTCCCCAATAGAAATCAACGAATTGGGAAGGGATATAGAGGTAAATACACAATCAATGAATGCTCCATTTCCGATTGTTTTCACTTTTTCGTTGATGATCACTGTCGTCACAGTTTTCCATGCCGGATTACCATTAGTTAGCAAATAATCACCCATTTCACCGGTAGCCTCGCCTTGAAAAATCAGCGTATCAGTGCCTTTTATCATATATTTAACATCTATTCCTCCGCCTTGTCCTGCCGGATGCCAGGTTGGGGCTTGCGCAGTCAGATGGATGGAGATACAACACAGTACAAAACTGTGAAATATCTTGGATAAACTCAATATTTTAAGTAAATGATCTTCCATTCAATATGCATTTAAAGTTGGGACAAATGTACAACATAATTTTCATTTTCAAGCATAAAAAGCCCATTTTTTTCAAGAATTTATCTATCAGCCTGTTTATAAACCATATACAGTTTCGGGTTTCGGGTTTCGAGTTTCGGGTTTCGAGTTTGGTTTCGAGTTTCGGGTTTCGAGTTTGGTTTCGAGTTTCGGGTTTCGGGTTTGGTTTCGAGTTTTGGGTTTCGAGTTTCGGGTTTCGGGTTTGAAACCTTGCTACATCAAAGTTTCGAGGTTTAAAGAAA
>JAITTD010000184.1 GCA_031287245.1 Bacteroidales bacterium | reverse complement strand
ATCAGTTCTATTAAAAAAAACGGTAGCGAACCTTCCAATCCGCTACCGCCATTTTTTTAACCTTACTTGCTGCTTTTAATAAGCGTGACCGTCGTCAAAAATATCTTTGAGGGTGGCCGGTTTCTTTTCCAGCGACCACCAGGCATACACGATGTATGCCAGCACAAACGGGATGAGCAGCGACACCCACGACATAGCCTTCAGCGTATAGAGACTTGAAGAGGCGTTATAGATGGTCAGCGAACTCTGCAAATCTGTGGATGACGGGTAGAAAGCCGTATGGTTGTAACCGGCAATCAGCAACAAGCTCAAAACCGTCACTACCGTACCGATGCCGGAAAACCAGATTCCTTTTTTGAATTGGTCGCAAAACAGGGTCGCAATGATTCCGTACAGCACTGCCACTACGCCGAGCAGGAACAAAATCAGCACAACAGGCATTTCAATCAGGTTGAAGAAATACTTGTACTGCAGCAATTCAACAATTCCCTGTTCGTTCACGTTGTAGCCCTTTGACAGCAGTGTCCAGATGACGAACACGAGGAAAAACCCTACAAAAGGAACGGCATTTACCCACAACGTTTTTTTGAACCGCGCTTCCAATGCAGGTTGCCCACTGACGCGGTTGACAAAGTACAGTGTAGCCAACGTGCGAGCGAGGAAAAATACTGCAATACCAAGGCTCAGGTTGCGCAGGCAAGCCAGCAGTGTGCCGTTGCCCACGGGAAGCGCTGCATCCAAACCGTGCCATCCACTGCCCCATGCGCTAATGACAGGCATGAAACCGTCGTCAAGGTTGGTCAGGTTGGTTTTATTGACATAGAAATCGGAACCAGTGAAGAACGTGGCAATAGCCGCGCCAATCAGCACTGTGGCAAGCAACCCGTTGACAAACAGAAATGTGCGATACGTCTTGACACCGAACAGATTGCCTGCTTTGTTCTGAAATTCGTAAGCAACCGCTTGAAGTACAAATCCTAAAAGGATAGCCATCCATACAAAATAGGCGCCGCCAAAACTTGTCGAATAAAACAGGGGGAACGATGCGAAAAAGGCACCGCCAAAGGTCACCAATGTGGTGAAGGTAAATTCCCATTTTCTGCCCAATACATTGACCAGCAGACGTTTTTCCTCTTCTGTCTTCGACAGAGAGAAAATCATGGATTGTCCGCCCTGTACAAACAGCAGAAACGCTAACAGTCCACCAAGCAGTGATACTAAAAACCACCAATATTGTTGAAGAAATTCGTATGTTATCATATTCGATAATATTTTAATGTTTATTAATTAATTTTTTCGGCTTCGGGTCCTTTTTTAATCTGTTTGGTAAGAATACCGATTTCGGCAACCAACAGGGCTGTAAACAAAGCCAGAAAGATAAAGAAGGTAAGTTGCACCGAGCCGGCAGAAACCTTTGATACGGCTGCATTCAAAGGCAAGATATCCTGAATAGCCCATGGCTGACGACCTACTTCGGCAACAATCCAGCCGGCTTGTCCCGCAATATAAGCGAATCCAATCGTCCAAAGCGCCAGTTTCTGCAACCATCTGATGTTCTCAAATTTCTTACGGTAAACCAGCCATAACACTATCATGAAGAAGGCAATAAAATACACGCCCAGAATCACCATGATGTGGAAGGCGTAAAATACCATCGGCACATTGGGCACAAGGTCTGCGGCTTTTTGAATGTATCCGTAGCCGAAATAATCGTAGTCTGCCTCCAGTCTGTCTTTCGCTTCTGCCTTGGCGAGAGTGTCTTTTGCCTCGGATGCTTTGCGGAAATCGGCAAGCGCCTGAATTGCCTGTTTGCCGCGAGCCTGTTTTTCAGCGAATGAAAGGGCAGTACCGCCACACGGCAAGGGATAACCGCCTTCAATGATGTCAGATATTCCGGGTACAAAAGCCTTGGTTTCGCCAAAAGCAATCCACGACAATGCGCCGGAAATGGGTACCGGAATTCTCAGATAATACGGGGCTTCCGAATTGTCGTAAGTCTTTGACGGGTTAACGATGCCGAAAGCCAGCAGATCAGCATTTTCGCCTCCTTTGTATAAGCCTTCCATCGCAGCCAGTTTCATCGGTTGGCGTTCTGCTACTTGAGAAGCAGAGCCGTGACCGGTGGTCAGCACCAAAATGGCGGCAAACAATCCGAAAATAGCGGCTACTGTGATGCTTTTCAGCGCAAAATCAACTTGCCGTTTTTTGAGCAAAAACCACGAACTGACGCCAATCACAAAAAGACTGCCCAGTTCCCATGAGGAAATCACGGTGTGGAAGAATTTGTTCATCGCGACAGGCGAGAACAAAACGCTCCAAAAATCGGACATTTCGTTGCGTACCGTTTCCGGATTGAAGGTGGTGCCTGCGGGATATTGCATCCATGCATTGGCAACCAGTATCCACAGCGCCGAGATGGTGGCACCTAACACGGTAAGCCAGGTAGAAGCGAGATGGAATCTCTTGCTTACCCGTTTCCATCCGAAAAACATGATAGAGATGAAGGTGGCTTCCATGAAAAAGGCAAGAACACCTTCGATGGCAAGCGGCGCTCCGAAGATGTCGCCTACAAACCAACTATAGTTCGACCAGTTTGTGCCGAACTCAAACTCAAGAATCAACCCCGTGGCAACGCCAATCGCAAAGTTGATTCCAAACAGCGTCATCCAAAATTTGGCTGCCCGCTTCCACTCTTCTTTCCCTGTCTTTACGTACAGAGTTTCCATCACCGACATGATAATGCCCAAGCCCAGCGTGAGCGGCACAAACAGCCAGTGATACATAGCCGTCATGGCGAATTGCGCCCGCGACCAGTCAACTAAAGATGCATCTAATATTCCCATATAATAGAATTTAAAAATAAAAAAATAATTTAAGAATTGTCCACATTTAAAAGTTCTTGTTGAACGTAATCCGCCCTGCTTTCATCGTTATCAAAATTTGTATTGAGCAAGTCGGGGAAAAAAAATACTTTGAGTATGCCAAACATAATGAACAGTTTGACCAATACCAATACCCACAAAGTCTTACCTATGGTCATGTTTTTCAGACCATCGCTATAAAATGTAATAAGTTTACGCGCCACCATAGATGCTTGTTTTTGAGAAAAAATAACTTTGTCAAAGGTGGAAACAAAAAATCAAAGAACAAAATTTTTTATCAATTATTTTTTTGACAAAAATACATATTCCAGTATATCAACTTTTTATATTGTGAAAAACATTTTGCACGTCTTCATCTTCTTCTAATTTTGCCAAAAGTTTTTCAAATTCTTCGGTTTGCGCTTCGGTTAATTCTTTGACATCTAATGGGATCCGCTCAAAATCGCAACTAAGTACTTCAAAACCATTGTCTTCGAGATATTTTTGCAGGTTTCCGTAGGCGCTAAATTCAGCGTAAATAATTATTTCGCCATCCTCGGCAAAAACTTCGTCCACGCCATAATCAATCAGATCAAGTTCGAAATCATCCAGATCAATTCCTTCTTTTTCCCTGATTTTGAACACGCATTTCCGTTCAAACATGAAATCAACAGAGCCAGACGTGCCTAACGAGCCGTTGAATCGGTTGAAATAGCTGCGTACATTGGCAACAGTGCGGGTGGGATTGTCCGTTGCCGTTTCCACCAGCACTGCAATTCCGAAAGGTCCGTACCCTTCATAGACCACCTCTTTGTAGTCTGCCTGATCTTTTGCAGTGGCTTTTTTGATAGCGCGTTCCACATTTTCTTTCGGCATATTGGCGGCTTTGCTCATTTGCACCAATACCCTCAAACGCGGGTTGGTTTCAAGATCGGGACCGCCCGCTTTCACCGCAATGGTAATATCCTTGCCTATTTTGGTAAATGTTTTCGCCATAGTGCCCCAACGCTTCATTTTGCGGGCTTTCCGATATTCAAATGCTCTTCCCATTGCTACTTTTATATCTTATCGTAATTTTTTTCAACAATCAATATCCAAATACGTTTCCGGTATTGCCATATCAGGGCAAACACGAG
>JAITTD010000139.1 GCA_031287245.1 Bacteroidales bacterium | reverse complement strand
GAGATTTCCAAGCAGGTGCAATGGAAAAATGACAGAAAAAATGATTTTCCCTCATTCCACCACCGTACTTTTGCTGCGACTTGAATATGCCGTAAAAAAACCTGCTACAGGCGTTTTGTCTGCGGGCGACAGTTTTTGAATATTGGTACCCACGTTGGCTGCCGGACCGCTGAATATAGGGATGGAACTTCCAACCTCGGCTTTTGCTTTACTGAGGTGGTCGTAATATTCTTTGGTGATGGCATCTATCCGTATGGTGATGAGATTTCCCGTGATGAGGTCGTCCTGTTTATTCTCCAAAAAGTAATAACACGCCATGCCATCTATGCCTTTGCTGCCATCCACGTACTCGTCGCTGATGATGGTGAACTGAAACAGCGAATCGGTGAGGGCGATATCCCCATTGTAGAAATGGAAACTGTAATAATTGGACGTTTCGGGCAATGGCGGCGTAAAAAGCGCTATTTCCTTCGCATTTTTGAAGGCATCCGACGGGCGAAGCACGATGGTGTCTATGTCGATGATATCGTTCAGGTACGAAACAGCGCGGTAAGCCTGTCCGTCAACGGATACATCCAGCGTGTAGGTCTTGCCTGCCACACCATAAGCGCCGGCATCGGTTTGGTACAGCCCCGGCTCTGTGGCGCTTTCGGTTAGCACAAAATGCTGGTCGTCGCTGCTGATGGTGACCACGGCATCGCGCACGCCTGCCGGTTGCCCGTTAGCGAAAAAACCGACCGAGCGGCTTAGTTGGATGCTGTGCTGCTTCGTCTCGTTGGTGATGTAGCCGTAAATGATCAAATGCTGCTCGCCATCGTCGGTATGGAGGTCTATATCTGCCATGCAGGATGAAACGGCGTAAAAAACTGTCAATAATAAGAAAATACGATTCATTTTAATTAGAATTTAGAAATTTAGAAATTTAGAAATTGAGGACTTTAGAAATTATTATCATTGTCAACTGTCAATTGTCAATTGTCAATTTAAAAAGTCATTGTCAACTGTCAATTTAAAAAGTGAAGTTCCACGTGATGGATGGTACTACGGAAAAAAGGTATATCATTTTGGCTTTCATGGTGCCGGGAGCATCCTTGTTTTCCTCGAAATAGACTGTCCACGGATTTTTGCGGGCGTAGGCGTTATATACCGAAAAGTTGAGTTCGCTATTGAAACGTTTGTGCTTGGACAGTTGCAAGGTGGCAGAGACGTCCAAGCGGTGATAGTCGGGATTGCGGTATTCATTGCGTCCCGAATAGAGCGGCACATACTGGTTTTCCATCATGTAACGACCGGTGGGCAATGTGACCGGCGCTCCGGTGGCATATACCCAGTTGGCTGAAAGACTCCATTTACGCGATAACTCGTAGTTTGCCACGATGGAAATGCTGTGCGGCTTGTCGTAGGGCGAACGATACCAGTTGCCATTGTTGATTTCATCTACTTTCCGCTGGCTGCGCGACCATGTGTAACTAACCCAACCCGTCAGTTTGCCGACATTGCGCCGCAGCATCCACTCTGTGCCATAAGCGTATCCTTTGCCAAAACGCACTTCCTGTTCCAAATCCGCATTTGCCATCAGGTCTGCGTGGTCTTTAAAATCAATCACATTCTTCAAATCCTTGTAATACAACTCTGCCGACGCTTCCCACTCGTTGTTGTGGAAATTGCGGAAATAACCAACAGTAAACTGGTCGCAAAGTTGCGGTTGGATGTTCGGCGAAGTCTGAAACCAGACATCTAACGGCGAACCTGCGGTAGAATTGGACGCCAGTTGGATATACTGCGCCGTCCGCGTGTAACTTGCCTTTGCCGAATGAAGATCGTTAAAACGATACAGCAAGCCGACACGCGGCTCAAAATGCGAACGATGGTAATATATCTCGTTGTTTTTGTACTGTTGCACATCGGTCACTTGATAATCGGTAAGATATTTCACCTCTTCGCCGTTGCTCATGTTTTGAAACAATCCCCAGCGCAGACCGTATTTCAGCGTAAGATGATCGCCCACAGCGGATTCATTGGACAGATAAAGCGCGTGTTCGATGGCAAACTGACTGGGCAGCGGAACGAATTGTATGAGCGAAGTGTTGCTGTTGGGACCGCCTTCGCCAAGGCTGAAACGATGATAGGTGAGATGATACCCAAATTTGAGATGATGGTAGGGATTGGGTTGATAGGAAAAGTCGCCCTTGAAGCCATAATCCTGCAACTGCGTTTTCCAGTACTCATCGATGAGCGCACTGATGTTGGTTTCCATACGATAATTGTAGAAACTGCCGATTAACGAGAAGTTGGAGAACAGTTTTGGCGAAAAGGTATGATTCCAGCGCACCGTAGCCGTTTTGTTGCCAAACTTCATACCCATCATCTGCGCTGCCGACATCACGTCCTGCCCGAAATATCCGGCAACGAAAATCCGGTTGTTGTCGTTGATGCGATAATTCAGTTTGGCGTTCATGTCGTAGAAATAGAGCTGGCTTTTTTTCAGGTCTTCGTTGTTGGACAGTTTCAGAAACAGGTCGGCATACGTGCGACGCCCCGACACGAGAAACGTCAAGCGTTCGTCGGCAATAGGTCCTTCTATCATCAGCCGACTCGAAATCAGCCCGATGCCACCCGTAGCCGAAAGCCGCTGGTTGTTGCCGTTGCGCGAATGAATGTCGAGCACCGACGACAGCCTCCCGCCGAAAGTAGCCGGAATATCGCCCTTGTAGAGTTTCACATCGCTGAGGGCATCGTTGTTGAACACCGAGAAAAAGCCCATCAGGTGCGAAGCGTTATACACCGCCGCCTCGTCAAGCAGAATCAGGTTTTGGTCCTGACTTCCGCCACGTACACTGAATCCGGAAGAACCTTCGCTGGTGGACTGCACGCCGGGCAACATCTGGATGGCTTTAATCACATCCACCTCGCCCATCAGCGCCGGAATACGACTGATCGTTTTCGCCGAAAGCCGTTCCACGCTCATTTCAGCCTTGGAAACGTTGGCATCCCGACGCTCTGCTGTTATCAAGACTTCTTCCAACTCATTGCTGCCCTCATCCAATGCAATGTCCATCTTCGCGTTTTGTTCCAGTTTTACCGGAATTTCCCGTTGCGTGTAGCCCACATAAGAATACACCAAATGGTAGTCGCCCGCCGGCAAAGTGATGGAATAAAACCCGTACACATTGGTAGAAGTGCCCGTTTTGAG
Source organism: Bacteroidales bacterium (assembly GCA_031287245.1). Classification (GTDB taxonomy): domain Bacteria; phylum Bacteroidota; class Bacteroidia; order Bacteroidales; family UBA4181; genus JAIRLS01. Next base: position 1,239 of record JAITTD010000139.1, on the reverse strand, counting down.
TTCCTTCACATAAACCGTAGCGCCAATCAAATCCTCGCCGGTAGCGCCATCGGTAATGTTGCCGTTGATGGTGAATTTTCTCTCCTCCGCCGCAGCAATGCCCGAAAACAAAAGGAAAACCATCGCTAAAATCGTCTGTCTTTGCATATTTTTAATTTGTTATTTATTTCGTTGGTATGATGCAAATTTTGAAAAAGGTGGCAGTGTGAATTGAAAATTTTTGTCCCTTGACAAGGGAAAATGGCTTCGAGGTCTCGGTGCGACTGTCCCTTGACAAGGGAAAGCTCCGCCGAGGGCTCGGTGCGACTGTCCCTTGTCAAGGGAAACCTCCGCCGAGGGGTCGGTGCGACCGTCCCTTGTCAAGGGACGGCTGTTTTCGCCACAATTCGCAAATATGTATCAACTACCGGTAACCGGATGATATTGAATGATGATGCGTTTTACCTGTTCCTCCATATCATCCATTTCTGTTTCATGTGTCACCCTAATGCCAACGGAACTGTCTTTTTGATTAATTATATAATATGTTATATAAAGAATACGTTCCTCTGCATATACTGCTTTTATCTTTATTTTTAGATATCGTGGCTTTGTGTTTTCTACGATTTTTCTTTCCATCCATGAAACTTTTTTAACTGTGCTATCTCCCAACAAAACAGATTGTTTTAGTATATCGGAATATTCTTCAAGCCATTTTTGTCGTATTGGTACGTGAATCCCTTTATTAAAGGTAATTGAAGTGAAATGTTGGGTTGTGTCAATGAATATCAGAGAATTGCTGAATCCATGAATATCAGAGGGAGTCTGTAATCTACGGATAGTATTTTTGTTAAAAAAAATCTCCAACCACGGATGTTGTTGAAGTGCATCGTTGAGGGATACATAATCATCCGAAAGATCAAAAACAATCCCTAAGTCGTCAACTTGAATGTTGTAATTTATTTTTGAAGGTGAACTACATGCCGTAAACACGGTCATGAGAATGAGAAAAAATAATCCCATTTTGTCAAAACTTTTGTACTGCATCGCTTTTATTATTTTATACGACAAAAGTAGATGAAGTTTTTCAGATTTCAAAGCAAATTGTAGAATTTTATTTTTTCATCGCAAGAATAATCAGTTCATAGCCTTTCTTCCGTTTATTCGTTGTTCAATCAATCTGAAAAATAACGGCTAAATCTTTTTTTGAGGTGCTATGCCCGAAGGGCTTGATTTTCATAACCGCAGGCGAGCGAAGCG
>JAITTD010000136.1 GCA_031287245.1 Bacteroidales bacterium | reverse complement strand
ACTGTTTCTCACGTGCGGCTGTGCCGCGAAATCGTCCGTCCGCTCTGTGAGCAGGTTTTCATGCAATGAATACTCTAACATAATACTGATTTATAAAATGAATAAATAAATACGCTCTTGCGTCGGCACAAAGGTAATGCAAATTGTTGTATATTCAAAATGATGATGATAAACAAGGCTACATCTTTTTGTAAGCCCCAACGGGGCCTGTGATAACGCCCTGTAGAGACGGTGCGCGCACCGTCTCTACGTTCTGATACAGGACTACCTGAAACCATGAACAATTGACTCCCTCGCTGTTTCAAATTCCTGAATCAGTTGCGTCATCACCTCAGCAACCGGTCGAATAGCGTCAATGACGGCTGAAACCTGCCCTATTTCCAATTCGCCTGCGTCCATATCGCCGTCGAAAATTCCCTGTTTGGCACGTCCTTTACCGAGAATTTCTTTCAGTTCGTTTGCATCGGCGCCTCGTGCTTCCGCTTCTTTTATGAGTTCAAAAAAAGCGCCTTTCAACAAGCGTACCGGCACCGTTTTCTTCATCATCAACATGGTGTCGCCTTCTTTTGCCTGCACAATGCGCTCCTTGAACGCCTGATGAGCCGACGATTCCTCAGTGGCGGCAAAGAGCGAGCCTATTTGTACGCCTTCCGCGCCCAATGCAAGGGCAGCCAGCATCGCCTGACCTGATGCGATACCGCCTGCGGCAATCAACGGAATGTCAACCACCTTGCGTACATGAGGAATGAGCGCCATAGTAGTGGTTTCCTCGCGTCCGTTGTGCCCTCCCGCTTCAAAGCCTTCGGCAACGATGGCATCCACGCCTGCTTCAGCTGCCTTGCAGGCAAATTTCGTGTTGGATACCACGTGCACCACTGTGATGCCATGCTCTTTAAGAAATGACGTCCACGTGGCAGGATTCCCCGCCGAAGTAAACACTATTTTCACACCCGATTCAACAATCAGATGCATTATTTTGTCTATTTCAGGGTATAACAAGGGCACATTCACCCCAAAAGGCTTATCCGTAGCCGCTTTACACTTGGCAATATGCTCGGCTAACACACTATAGTGCATGGAGCCGGCTCCAAGCAATCCCAAGCCACCGGCATTGCTGACAGCCGAAGCCAGTCGAGAGCCACTGCACCACACCATTCCACCCGACACTATCGGATATTGAATATTAAATAATTGACTGATTCTATTGGACATAACGATTTTAATTTGGCAATAAAAGTAGAAAAAATCTTTATTCTATCAAAGTTCTTTGCAAATTTATAAAGCATTACTTACTTTTGGCGCATAATTTTCCCGATGAAGACAGCCATACTCTTAGTGAATATAGGTACCCCCGACAGCCCCGAAATTGCAGACGTTCGGAAATTTATCACCCATTACCTGACCGACCCGCACGTGATGCGTATTCCTTGGATTTGGCGGAATTTATTAGTCAGAGGTATCATCGTGCCTTTCAGAGCAAGGAAATCGGCAAAGGCATACCGCCAACTGTGGACGGATAAAGGTTCTCCTTTGCTTTATTTTTTGGACGAGTTGCGGCATAAAGTGCAAGAGCAGTTGCCTGCGACAGAAGTATGGGCTGCCATCAGGTATGGCAGCCCGGACATTGCTCAGGTGATGGCTGAAATGAGCACTCAGGGCTACGAGCAACTGACGGTAGTGCCGCTTTTCCCGCAATATGCCTCCTCAACCGTAGGAACGATTGAGGATGGCGTGAGAAAAGCAGTTGCCCGCTGGGCGCTGCCTCCGAAAATGACCGTTATACGACAGTTTTCCGATTACGAGCCGTTTATCGACCTGTGGAGCCGGAATATTCGTGCTCAGCATCCTGAAAATTATGACCGGTTGGTATTCAGTTTTCACGGATTGCCGCTCAATCACCTGCCCAAACGATGCCGAGATACGCAGGTGTGCAATTGTACATCGCATAACGGGGAATGGTGTTCTTCGGAAGTCGAAAATGATTGTTACCGTGCTAACTGTTATGCTCTTGCAGCCCAAATAGTGAAGTCACTTGGCTTGGAAAGCCACCAATATGCTGTCAGTTTTCAGTCGCGGCTTACCAAAGGATGGTTGCAGCCCTTTACAGACAGTCTGCTGGAGGAATATGGTCGAAAAAGGATGCGAGTACTGTTGGCAGCGCCCTCGTTTGTAGCAGATTGCTTGGAAACGACCGTAGAACTCGACATTGAGAACAAAAATATGTTCCTTGCCGCAGGAGGGAAAGTGTTAGACCGTGTGCCATCTCTGAATATTCAGGATGAATGGGTAAAAACGCTGGTTGGCATTTGCAATACGCACTAACGAAGCGAGATTACAACATTCCGAGTTCCAACTTTGCCTCTTCCGTCATCGAATCCGTGGACCATGGCGGGTCGAAAACCAAGTCCACCCTAACGCTTTTCACCTCTTTAATGGATTCAACCGCTTCTTTCACTTGAATGAGAATATCATCGGCGATGGGACAGTTGGGCGCAGTGAGTGTCATGGTAACCACCACGTCATTGTCGCTGCCCACCTCAATATTGTAGATCAACCCCAAATCATACACATTCACAGGTATTTCCGGATCATATACTTCTTTTAATACTTCCACTATCCGAGTTTCTATCTGTAATAATTCGTTCATTTCCTTGTTCATAAATTCTCTTTCACGCTGCCAAATGCAAGCGCATACATTTTCATCTGTTTTACCATTGACAACAGTCCGTTTGAACGTGTCGGCGAGAGATTTTGTCGCAATCCGATTTTATCAATGAAAAACAAATCGGCGTTCACTATATCTGTGGGCTTTTGGCAAGACAATACTCTGATGAGCAGCGCGATAATCCCCTTGGTAATGATGGCGTCCGTTTCGGCTTTATAAACAACCACATCATCCTGCATTTCGGCTGTGAGCCACACGCGCGACTGGCATCCGTTAATCAGATACTCATTCGTTTTGAATTTACTGTCAAATTCCTCAACGGATTTGCTGAGTTCTATTAAATATTCGTACTTGTCCAGCCACTCATCAAACACTTCAAATTCCTGTATGATAGCCTCTTGGCACTCATTAATTGATTTCATTCTTCACAAAAGAAAAAGGCAAAGGTAAATAATTTGCATGAAATTAATGGTTTTCTCTGTAAAAACTTTTTTTGAGGTGCTATGCCCGAAGGGCTTGATTTTCATAACCGCAGGCGAGCGAAGCGCCTTTCAGGCAGTAGTGTTCGTGTGTTCGCCCTACCGCAGGCAACGAGGCTTCTGCCGCAGGTCGATGACCTGCGGTTATGAAAATCCCGCCCATTCGGGCGAAAAGCAAATTCCCTCAGCAAGGATGCCGGACATGCCCTTTGTCAGTGAAAAAGATAGCACTTCAAAAAAAGATTTCGTCATTCGTAATTTGAAATATCCGGATTTTCACCTACTTTTGTCGCTTCATTTTTTTTTAAAACAAGAATATAGATGATTAAAAAGGTATTATTGACGGGCATTGTAGCAGCAAATGTGTTTTGCGGCGTCCGTGGAGGAGGGTTGCTGACCAACACCAACCAGAGTGTTCATTTTCTGCGCAATCCGGCGCGCGACGCATCCATCGGTATAGATGCCGCCTATTCCAATCCCGCTGGTTTGGCGTTTTTGCCTGAGAATGGTTTTTACTTTTCCCTGAACAACCAGAGCGCCATTCAAACGAGAACCATCAAGTCCACATTTGCGCCGTTTGCAGGACTGGGAGAAAACGCCGAGAAAGAGTTTAAAGGCAAAACGACCGCCTTTTTCGTTCCAAGTGTGCAGGCTGCCTGCAAAATTGACAAGTGGGCATTTTCGCTCCATTTCGGAATCATTGGAGGCGGCGGAAGCGCTGAATTTGGCACAGGTTTGCCCTCTTTTGAGTCAACGCTTGCCATCGTTCCGGATGCTTTACGGAAACAAGGCGTTCCGGGGGTGGGGCGCTATTCGCTGGAAAGTCAACTGACCGGCACTTCCATCATCTATGGCGGACAAGTGGGGGCTTCTTATGCCTTTGTGGAGCATCTTTCGGCTTATGCCGGACTGCGTTATACGTATGTAAGCAACGCTTACGAGGGTTATTTACGGAACATTCAGGTAGAATTAGGCGGTAACTTGCTGCCGGCGAATACTTTTTTGAGCGTCGATCCCGCTTTTGCTGCTTTTGCACCTTTGGTGGCTGAAAAAGAAGTGAACTGTTCGCAAACCGGCGCTGGCTTTGCGCCGATTATCGGTTTGGACTACAATTGGAATGGCTTGAATATCGGGGCAAGGTATGAATTTAAAACCTCTATCGACCTGACCAACAAGACAACCATCAACACGACCGGCGTCAGTGACTTTGAGGATGGGGCGAAAACACCCTACGACATGCCCGCCTTGTTTACTCTCGGTGCGCAATACGCGGTGATTCCCGCATTGACGGTATCAGCAGGCTATCATCATTTTTTTGATTCGAACGCAGATATGGCGGGCGACAAGCAACAGTACATCCATGGCGGAGTCAATGAATATCTGTTGGGATTGGAGTACAAAATCAACGACATTTTTATGGTGAGCTGCGGAGCGCAGTACTCACTCACCGGCGTTACGGACGATTATCAGTCCGATCTGAATTTTTCGCTGAATAACTTTTCGGCAGGCATCGGCGGCACGGCTCGTTTGACGAAAAATATCAGCCTGACATTGGCGTATTTATATACCCGTTATTCAGAATGGACCAAAGAATCAGCCAATTATGTAAATATTCCGACACTGCCTGTCATCTCTGGGAAAGATGTTTTCGGACGCACCAGCAACGCAGTCGGCATAGGACTTGATTTTCGGTTTTAAGCCTTCATTTTAATCATTTTAATGAATATGAGCAAAGAAGAAAATATCGTTTTGAGTGGAGTACGTCCTACCGGCGACCTGCATCTCGGAAATTATTTCGGGGCGTTGCGCAATTTTGTGAAGTTGCAGGACACCCACACCTGTTATTTTTTCATAGCGGACTGGCATTCGCTCACTACCCATCCTGCGCCCGACGACCTCTATCGCAATGTGCGGCAGGTGCTGGCGCTGTATCTTGCCGCTGGCATCGACCCTGAGAAAAGTACGCTGTATGTGCAGAGTGACGTGCCGGAAATTGGCGAGTTGTACCTCTTGCTCAATATGATAGCATACGTAGGCGAAGTGGAAAGAACCACCACCTTTAAGGATAAAATACGGCTGCATCCGGGCAATATCAACCTTGGTTTGCTGAGTTACCCCGTGCTGATGGCATCGGACATACTGATTCACCGTTCCCGCAAAGTCCCCGTAGGAAAGGATCAGGAGCAGCATTTGGAACTGGCGCGGGTGTATGCCCGCCGCTTCAACAGCACCTACCAGTGCGAGGTTTTCCCTGAGCCTGAAGCCTTCAATTTCGGCGCCAACTTAGTGAAAGTACCCGGATTGAACGGCACCGGGAAAATGAGCAAATCCGAGGACAACGGTATTTTTCTGACAGACAGCGCCGAAAACATTCGCAAAAAAGTGATGAAAGCGGTGACGGACGCCGGACCCACCGAAGCGAACCAAACACCCACCGAACCCGTTCAAAATTTATTTACCATTATGGAACTGGTATCATCCGCCGACACGCTGCAACACTTCAAACAACTGCATGCCCAGTGTGCTATACGTTATGGCGATTTGAAAAAACAGTTGGCAGAAGACATCAATCTGTTTGTGGCGCCCATCCGCGAGCGATACAACGATATTTATCACAATGATCAACTGCTGAACAAGGTGGCGGCAATGGGCAGGGAAAAGGCTCGCATCAGCGCCTCTGCTACCTTGGCGGAAGTACGTAAGGCTATCGGCATTGTACGAAATTAAACCATCCATAATGATACCTTCCACCAAACCCCATTACGAAATTCTCGACGGATTGCGCGGCGTGGCAGCCATCGTGGTGCTGTTCTTTCATATTTTCGAGGGCTACACCTTAGACCCTTACGAAAAGATTTTCAATCACGGCTATCTGGCAGTCGATTTTTTCTTTGTCCTTTCCGGTTTTGTCATTGGATACGCCTACGACGACCGTTGGGGAAAGGGAAAGATGAATTTGGGTAATTTCTTTAAACGGCGGTTGATTCGGCTTCACCCGATGGTGGTGATGGGCATGGTGCTTGGCGCTGTGTTGTTTTACTTCGGTGCATCGCCTGAATATCCGCTCATAGCCAATACGCCGGTTTGGAAAATGCTGCTTTACCTGGTGCTTGGCATACTGCTATTCCCAACACCCGCCTCGATGGACATTCGCGGCTGGGGAGAGATGCACACGCTGGACGCGCCTTGCTGGTCGCTGTTCTTTGAATACATTGCCAATATTCTTTACGGACTTTTTATCCGCAAATTTTCGACCAAACTCTTGGCTGTGCTGGTTTTTCTGGCAGCCTGCGCCACCATTCACCTCACCGTTATTCCCAGAGGAATAGATGACGCAACCGGTCTTATTATCGGCGGAGATGTCAGCGGTGGCTGGACTTTCAATGCCGACCATCTTCGCATTGGCTTCACGCGCTTGATATACCCGTTCTTTGCCGGTCTGTTACTCTATCGCTTAGGCAAACTGACTCAGGTGAAAAACGCTTTCCTGTGGTGTACCGTGCTGCTGGTGATTGTGTTCATCTTCCCGCGTGTTGGCGACCACGCGCATTTTTGGATGAACGGAATTTACGAGTCGGTTGTGATTATTCTTGTGTTTCCCCTGATTGTCTATTGGGGCGCCAGCGGCAAAGTGAAAGGCAAATACGCCTCAAAAATCTGCAAGTTCCTTGGCGATATTTCCTACCCTGTATATTTGGTCAACTATCCGATTATCTACATTTGGACAGGCTATATTTCCAAGCAAAACTTCGATACAAGCATGACGCTCTATGATAAATTTGCGCAATCCTGGTGGGGCGCTGTGTTAGTGTTTGTTTCGGTTGTTGCCCTTTCCGTTGTTTCACTGAAACTGTATGACGAACCGGTCAGAAAATGGATAAGCAGGAAAACCAGAACACATTAAGGGGTTTCGAGTTTCGAGTTTCGGGTTTTGGGTTTCGGGTTTTGGGTTAATTCGTAATTCGTAATTTTTAATTCGTAATTAACTGAACAGTGAACAGACCTCTACAAATCTACGCCGCAGTAGGAGAGGTTGAAGCTCTTGTTGCATATCGGAAAGTCGGAAATGGGATTTTTGCGGACAGCCAGCGCCAATGCCAGCCAGTTGTAGAAGGATGGGTCTGTTATCTTGTAATGAAGCAGTTCGCCTTGCGCGCCGGTCAAGGCACAGTGGCATATTGCCCCTCGCCATCCTTCCGTCAGCGACAGAACGAGGCTGTTTGCCGATGGCGGCGGCAGTTCATGCTCCATTTCTTCGGATGGCGGCAGCGTGTGCAGTAGCGTTTTGATGTGAGCGATGGATTGCAACACTTCATCGTGGCGCAAACGTGTGCGTGCCAGCACATCGCCGGTGGCGCAGATCACGGGCTGGTGGTGCAACCCTGCATATACCGCATCGGGATGCGTAGAGCGCAGGTCGCGGTGCACGCCCGACGAGCGGGCTGCCATGCCTGTCATGCCTATATTCAGCGCGGTATCCGTGTTTACTATACCTGTTTTTTCAAAACGCGACAAGGCGCCGGGCATATTGAACAGAAAATCGCCCATTTGGGTAAAATCGCGTTCAAAATCAGCCAGAATGTGCAGCAGTTGCGCTGCAAGACTTTCCGTAAAGGGGTAGAACAGCGCGGCGGGACGGATGAGGGTACGTGCAAAGCGGCTGCCTGTCCACGCCTGAAAGAAGTTGATGATGGGCGTGCGCAATCGCCCGTAAACGGCGTTGCCCAACTGATAGGCTATGTCGCCGCAGATAGCGCTGAGGTCGGCAGTGTGCACGGCGATGCGTTCCAGTTCGAGCGCCAGTGTGCGCACCCACAGCAGATGGTTGGGCGTGTCGTAGCCGCACAATGCTTCCCACAGGGATGCAAAAGCGACGCTGTGCCCCACGGTAGTGTCGCCTGCAATGCCTTCTGCCAGTTGAATGCGCTCACTCAGCCGGCTTTTGTCCTTCATCAGTTGTTCCACGCCTCGATGTTGGTAGCCCAAGCGGATTTCCAAATGCAAAATCCGTTCGCCATCGCAGGAAAAGCGGAAATGCCCCGGCTCAATAATGCCTGCATGAATGGGTCCCACTCCTACCTCGTGCAGGGACTCGCCTTTGATGCTGAAAAAGGGATAGTCGCTGCTGCGAACCGGTTTCAACCAAGGATGGTCTGAGTAGCGAATGCCTGTGTTTTCGTGAATTTCGCGTTCAAAGAGATGAAAACTCTTGTGCACTGCCGTAAATGACGACAACTCTTGTGCACCATCGTTCACACAGGACGAAACGAGGACGTTTCCTTCCGTATCATCAGCCATACAGCAGATGAGACGAAAGGTATCGTTTTCCGGCAAGGCAAAATAACTTACACAGTGGTAGCGTTCATCTTCCGGCAAACGGCTGTTGAGTTCCCTAAATTCATCGTAGGGAAGTACTGGAATATCGCTTGTTTTGACAACTTGCAGAGGGCGAATCCGTAGATTGTTCATGACTGTTTTTTAACCATTTGACCATATAAATCATATTCCGAAGCATCGTTGATCCGCACCGGATAGAAATTGCCGATGGTGCAGGCGGCGCCCGCTTTGGGGATGAGCACCTCCGTATCCACTTCCGGCGAATCGTATTCGGTGCGTCCGATGAAATAATCGCCTTCTTCGCGGTCAATCACTGTGGTGAACGTTTTCCCTATTTTTTGCCGGTTGAGGGCTTCCGAAATGTTTTTCTGCACCTCCATGATGCGGTCGGCGCGTGCCTGTTTCACCTTTTGGGGAATGTAGTCGCTGTAATGCGTGGCGGCATAAGTGTTTTCTTCATGCGAATAGCAGAACACCCCCAAACGGTCGAAGCGCATCTGCTCCACAAAGGCGAGCAACTGTTCAAAATCCTTGTCCGTTTCGCCCGGATGCCCCACGATGAGCGTTGTGCGCAGGGCAATGTCCGGTATCTTCGTTCGGATTTGCTCTATCAGCCGCCTCGTTTCGTCGCCGGTGATGTTTCGCCGCATTTTGCTGAGCACCTTGTCGGAAATATGCTGCACGGGAATGTCCAAATAACGACATATTTTCGGCTCGGCGAGCATTAAATCCAGCAATTCCGATGGAAAATGCAGCGGATAGGCGTAGTGCAGGCGAATCCACCGAATTTCGTCGATGCGGCAAAGGCGTTGCGTCAGCGCGGGCAGCATCTGCTTTTTGTAATTGTCCAAGCCATAACTGGTGACGTCCTGCGAGATGACCAACAGTTCCTTCACGCCGCCGGCGGACAAAAAACGAGCTTCGGCTTCGACATCTTCCATAGACAGCGAAACATGGCGCCCGCGAATGTGCGGAATGGCACAAAAAGCGCAGGTGCGGTCGCAACCCTCGGCTATTTTCAGGTAGGCGTAGTGGCTGGGGGTGGTGATTATGCGCTCATTACTGGAAATCAACTTATCGCCATCTGTCAGCAGCCCGATAATTTCGTCCATGCTTTTGACGCCGAAAAAACTGTCCACTTCCGGTATTTCCTGCTCCAAATCCTTTTTATACACTTCCGACAAGCACCCGATGACAAACAGTCGCTCAATGATGCCTTTGTTTTTGGCTTGCACGCATTGCAAAATCATGTCCAGCGATTCCTCGCGGGCAGACCGGATGAAACCGCAGGTGTTGACAATGACAGTAGTCGCCTCGTCCAAACGCGCGTCGTGCAGCACTTCTATTCCGGCAACTTTCAGCCGCTGCATCAGATGTTCCGAATCCACTAAATTCTTGGAACATCCCATCGTGATGATATTCACCTTTTTCAAAAAGATTTTCCGGGCGGTCTTTAAATGTGATAAACAGGCACAATGGTCAGGTAGCAATGCGCCAATTCGGCTTTGTGCTCAATATCGTACACGGCTTCCTCTTCGGTGTCGTATCTGGCTGCATTTACCAGACCGCCAAAACCGGTTCCGGTGAAGTACCCGAAAGTTGCTTCATTTCTGATGATAAAAAATTTAAACATGGTTATTATTATTTAATGAATACTTATTGAATTGTTTATTTACTCCATTTTTCAAATTTTTGCGGCGATACCAGCATATTCCGGCGTGCCGGCGTGCGGTCTATTGAAGAGCCGAGATGCTTGTATTGCCCGATATTGCTTCTTGTCCTGTTTAAGCGGGATGGTCTTCCCAAAATATGGTCTATCGCGGCTTGCAGCATCGGTTCTTCCGTATCGCCCAGTGGCAATATTGGATAGTCCAGTTCAATTATCGGTATATCGGGATTAAAGCCTTTGCCATAGTCGGAAAATCCATCTTTATTGGCTGATTTCAGGACAATGGGCTGCATTCCCCATTTATTGCTCTGCTGTTTCACCGGATCTTCTTCATAAATGGTTATCGAACCGACATTTTTCCCAGAGGTGGTGTCACCGACGAGTACGATGCTATTCAGATAAGGGTACAAGGAATTGATAACCAACTCACTGGAAGACGCCGTGTTGCTCGAAGTGAGCACATACAGCCGTTTTGCGTCTAAATGCGCAATGGGAGTGCTTGCAATGACTTGCCCTTTGGCATTGTACGCAGTTATCACTTCTTCAAAATAGATTTTATCAAAGTCAGGGTCTTCCTTCCTAAAATAGCCGGCTAATATAGCATTGTACTGCTCATAGCCAAACAAATCCTGCGAAGTACAGTTGGATATCATTCCGGCAAGAACGACAGCGGTGGATATGTAACCGCCTCCATTGTAGCGAAGGTCGAGCACCAGTTCGTCAATTGCCGTGGATTTAAAGTGGGCGAAAATCGTATTCAGTTGCTTTTCGTAACTCTTGCTGCCATCGCCATTGTCGGGTGCAAAAAAGTTATAGACAATATATCCAATTTTCTTACCGTCAATTGTATAGACCGTATCCAGCAGGATAGGATTTTCTTCATATACCACCACAGACAGCGAAACATCTGTGATTTTGTTGGTGACAGTGTTTTTCACCCCCAGCGTATGCGCTTCTCCGGTTTTGTCAATCAAATTCAGATAGTTGTTCCGCGTCATTTGCTGCTTGTTGATGGTAAGGAAACGATCGCCGCGTTGCAAGCCTGCCTCTTCAGCCGGCGAATTGGGCTTGACATAGGTGATATATCCAACCACATTGACTTTGTTGTTGTCTGCCCAAGCCAGCCCAAAATCATAGCCGGCTTCCTTTGTGATGCCGGAAAAAGAGTTCACCAAATCAACGTAGTTCTCCACAATCCACGAGAATCGGTCTTCCGCCCTGTACAGCAACGATTCAAAATAATCATCAGGATTCAGCGTCTTATCCGTTTGGGCAGGTATTTTATCTTCCCACAGATAAGATATCTGCATATTTTCGAGAATCCAGTCATTCACCGGATTCGCTTCCTGATTTTTATCTTTGTGACAAGCCGTTGCACCCGTCAGAACGATAATTATCGCCCAAACTCCGGTGTGTTTTTTCAAGATATTCAACATTTTAGCCATTTTTTAACTTTATTTAAAATGACAAAGGTAAAAAAATAATGATGATTCAAAAAATTATATCTATATTTGTGCCGTTATTTGAACGAATAAACTTGCATAGTTAAAAAAAGGTGAAATGTGCAATAAGTTTAGTGATTGTGCGTTTTGAAGTAAAAACATATATTAATATATAAATGAAGACAGTAAAACGGTTTTTTCTTGGTTTGACAGTAGTGTTGGTCGCAGCCTGCTCAGGTGACAGTGAAGAAGAACTCATCGGTAATTGGGTTAAGCAAGGAGTAAGTGTATTTGGAGGTCCGGGACGTGCCTACACTTCTACTTTTGTCATTGACGGCAAAGGTTATGTTTGCGCAGGAAGGAATGGATATCGGTATTCAGATGGTTTTGGTCGTCGTGATATGTGGGTAGGAACGCCTGTAGAAGAAAATGGCAGATGCTCGTGGGTGAACACTTTCGATTCCCTGCCGGTCGGTAAGGGTCGTTATCAGGCAGTAGGATTTAGCGTGGGCGGCAAAGGTTATATCGGAACCGGATGGAACGGGGACGAAACCGTCATGAAAGATTTTTGGGAATACGATCCGGCAAAAAGCGGAACGCCCGA
>JAITTD010000042.1 GCA_031287245.1 Bacteroidales bacterium | reverse complement strand
TTGTATTTCCACCCATTTAGATTTACGGCTACTCGCTTGGATTTTTTCTGCAAAAGTTGCCAGATACCCACCAATAAACAAGCACCGAAAAAGATGAACCCGCCAATGGCAAAACCGCTTTGAGGCAATATATTGCCGCTTAAAATTCCGCGAAGTAACAGAATGCAAAATGCAACACTGACTAAAGTAATAAACCAAGCCTCTTGCCTAACGAACTTGAAACTGAACTCTTTAAATACAAGTTTGAGTTTCATAAAGTTACAACATTTTAAGGGGACTTCTAAAAATACCAAATGTACATTTTGATTTTGACAGAGCCGAAGTCCGTTTAAACTCTATTCAAAATCGGGGCAAAGTTAAGTAAAATTTTTTGTAGTCCAAATATTGGTTATTTTTGGCTAAATCTTTTTGAAGTGCTATTTTCGCTGACAAGGGGGGCATGCTCTGCTGAGAGGAATTTGCTTGTCGCCCGAATGGGCGGGATTTTCATAACCGCAAGTCATCGACCTGCGGCAGAAACATCCCAGCCAGCCCCTGCCTGAAAGGCAGAACATTAAATAGTAGCCTTTTAGTTCTGCCTTTCAGGCAGTGCGAACACATGAGCACTGCCGCAGGCAACGCTTCGCCCGCCTGCGGTTATGAAAATCAAGCCCTTCGGGCATCACAGCATCTCAAAAAAAGATTTAGCCCTGAAAATCTGTTTTCCGTTTTCGCTGGTGAAAGGGCGTTTTTCCTTGCCTCGTATTCTTTTGCATTTTGCTGTTTTAAAAAAAACTTGTACTTTTGCGGCTGTCAAATAAATAAGATATGACCAATTCGTCTTTATTTTTAGTGGTGTTTATCACTGCATTGAGTTTAGTAGGCGCGGCGTTGTTGGTAGCGAGGTTGGTGTCGCCCCGTTCCATGAACCCGCACAAGGGCGAGCCGTATGAGTGTGGTATTCCTACGCGGGGAAACACATGGATGCAGTATAACGTGGGGTATTACCTGTTTGCCATCCTGTATCTGGTATTTGACGTGGAAACGGTGCTGCTCTTCCCCTGGGCAACCATCATGCGCGACCTCGGTGCGCAGGGATTGGTATCCGTTTCGTTTTTTCTGGTCGTTCTCGCACTCGGGCTGGCTTATGCATGGAAAAAAACAGCATTGGTATGGAAGTAAAAGATATACGCATCCGCAACATGAAATACGAGGATTTCAACGACAATGAATACCTCGAAGGTTACGTGAAGGAATTGCGGAAAAACGGAGTGAACCTATTTGTGGGTAAGTTGAATGACTTTATCAATTGGGGGCGGTCAAATTCCGTGTGGCCCCTCACATTTGCCACCAGTTGCTGCGGCATTGAGTTTATGTGTGTAGGCGCTGCCCGTGCGGACTTTGCCCGTTTCGGATGGGAAGTGACGCGCAACAGCCCCCGCCAAGCGGATGTCATCTTCGTCTGCGGCACGATAGTGCACAAGATGGCGCCGGTGCTCAAACGTCTTTACGACCAAATGGCTGAACCCCGCTACGTGATGGCAATCGGAAGTTGCGCTATCAGCGGAGGTCCGTTCAAAAATTCGTACCACGTGGTGCAGGGCGTCAACGAAATCATACCGGTGGACGTGTATATACCCGGCTGTCCGCCCCGTCCGGATGCCATACTCTTTGGCATGATGCAGATGGCGCGTAAAATAAAGGTGCAGAATTTTTTTAAACTGCCTGAACAACCGGAAATGCAAAAAAGTCTGTCAATTTCTGACAAAAATATTTTTGTATCCTAAAAAAAGTGTATTTTTACACGATATTTTATGAAGTGTCGAATAAACACCTTTGCGTATGGAACCGATGGATTTTGATTATGATGACGAGACGTTGAACTCGGTGCACCGTTGGGAAAATATGGTCAGAAACCATAAACGGTATTTCTTTGATGTGGAAGAATTGGAAGACATCATTGATTATTACATGGATACCGATGATTTTAATCAAGCATCGCAGGTGGCAGATTATGCTGCAGGTATTTATCCCACAGCCACTTCCATACAATTGCGCATTGCCGAAATCCTGATTGACAAGGGGCAACCGGCTAAGGCGCTAACGCTTCTCAATAAATTGGAACAGTTGGAATCGGGCGATTATGCCGTTTACCTGATGAAAGGCTCTGCGCTCAATATGCTGGGCAAAGCCCGCGACGCACAACGGCAGTTTGAGAAGGCGATTTCGCTGGCTGACGAAGATAAAATCGGCGTGCTGTATGAAATAGGCGCATCTTTTGAACGCATCAATCAGTATAAGATCGCAGTGAAATACTTTTTAAAGGTGCTTGCAATGGAACCCGATAATTTTTATTTATACTACGATGTGGCATATTGTTATGACAGATTGGATGATTTTGACAACAGTATCGCCTATTATCTGAAATTTCTGGATGAAGACCCCTTTTCCGAACACGTCTGGTACAATTTGGGCATTGTTTACAATCGCCACGACGAAGATGAGAAAGCGATTGAGGCGTATGACTACGCTTTGGCTATTGACCCCGTTTATTCATCGGCGCTGTTCAATAAAGCCAACACCCTCACCCTGCTGAACAGATATGATGAGGCAGTAGAAGCCTACCAGAATTTTATAGACATAGAACCCGACAGCGCCGCCGCTTTCTGCTACTTGGGCGAATGTTATGAAAAAATGAACAATGACACCACTGCGATGCTGTGTTTTGCAAAATCACTGACACTTGATGAAAGTTTTGCCGACGCATGGTATGGAATGGGCATCATCTACGCTCAAAATGAAAATTACGAGGAGGCAGTCTGCAACATCCTTCATGCCCTCAAATTAGACAAAGACAACACAGAATATACGCTGGCACTGGCTTCTACTTATGCCAATATGGAAATGTACCCCAAAGCAATGAAACTGTTTCGGCACTTGGTGACCTTGAACCCCAACGATGAATTAATATGGGACAGTTTTGCACAGGCACACATCCAGCAGCAGAAGTTTGCCGAAGCCCAGCAGATTGCTACGGAAGGACTGCAAAAAAACCCCGAATCGGCTTTGCTGCGCTACCATCTGGCTGCCTGTTACCTGCTGAACGACAATCGCTTACAAGGTCTAACCATTCTCAAAGAAACACTGAATCTTTATCCTGATGATGTCAAGATGTTTTTTGAATTGTTCAACCGTGCCAACCGCGACGACGAGGTGATGGCTTTGGTGCACACCATCAAAAAGGATTTATAACTGAGCGAAAAAACGTTTTTCCATTTCGCGCGTTTGGAAATATCCCAATTTTCATCTACTTTTGTCGCTTTGATTTTTAATCAAAATACAGGTGAATACAGAGGTTTATATTACGCGAATTTCAAAGTTTCTGCCCAATGCGCCCGTGTCAAATGACAGGATGGAGGCGTATTTGGGGCTGATTAACGGGCAACCGTCCCGTGCGCGGCATATTATTTTGAAAAGCAATGGCATCAAAAGTCGATATTATGCCTTGGACACGTCCGGGCGGGCGACACATACCAACGTAGAACTGGCGGCTAATGCCGTAAAAGCGCTCTACGGACAAGGTTTTTCTGCGGACAATATGGAACTGCTGGCGGCAGGAACTTCATCACCCGAACAACTGCTGCCTTCACACGGCGTCATGGTGCATGGCAAATTGGGAGGAGGGCAGAACGCCGAAGTCGTTTCTTTTGCAGGCTCATGTTGCACGGGCATTCAGGCATTAAAATACGGTTGGATGTCGCTGCTGGCGGGCTGTAAGAACAATGCGGTGTGCGTGGCGTCCGAAAGGATGTCTGCATGGATGCAGGCGCGTTATTTCGATGGCGAAGCCGAGCATCTGAACCGGTTGCAGAAACACCCCATGCTGGCTTTCGAGAAAGAATTTCTGCGCTGGATGCTGTCAGACGGCGCTGCGGCAGTATTGTTGCAGACCGAACCCGCAAAAGACAGACTGTCGTTTCGGGTGGAATGGATCGATTTATGTTCATACGCCCATATCAGAGAAACTTGTATGTATGCAGGCGCCGAAAAGGATGAAACCGGTGAATTGCACGGATGGACATCGTTCTCGGAAGAGGAATGGCTCTCCAGTTCTATCTTTTCAATCAAACAGGATACACGACAGTTGGGCGAAAACATCACGCAGTTAGGCGGACAGTTCTACAAAGAAACCCTCGAAAAACGACAAGTCAACGAAAACGGGATAGATTGGTTTTTGCCGCATTTGTCGTCCATGTTCTTCAAAGACAAAGTGATGGAAGGAATGAAAATGGCAGGACACCCCATTGCAGAAGACAAATGGTTTGTCAACCTGCCTGCTGTGGGCAACGTGGGTTCCGCTTCCAATTTTCTGATGCTCGAAGAATTATACCATTCGGGAAAATTGAAAAAAGGGCAGAAAATACTCATGATGACGCCCGAAAGCGCACGTTTTTCTTATGGATATACATTACTCACCGTTTGTTAAGCGAAATAAATCATGAAAGTTGAAGAAGTTCCACAAGACCGCGGCGCTCTTGCCCCAACCAATCTTCGCGATATTTATTACGCGCTGGATGAGAACGGCAATTACCGTCAGGTGCCCAGCGTAGGTTGGGAACCGAAAAACGAAGCCCTGTCCCTTGTGTGGGAAAACATTTCGGACGAGGCACAAAATATCCGGCAGGAAGTGTTGGAAGGCAAGAAAAGTCCTCTGGCATATCATCTTGAAACACATCTGTTCAGCGTCAAAATGCTGGCATCTTATATGGATATTCCCAAGAAAACCATCAAAAAACATCTGCAACCTGAGGCTTTTGCACAATTAGATGACCATTTTTTGCAAAAATATGCAGAAATGCTAAATATAACAGTCGAAGAATTGAAAAAAGTCTGATGCCGATTATTGTACTCATATCTACTCATATCTACTTTTTTTGTAGAAATAAAAAATATCACTATCTTTGCCGGCGCTTAGGAAACGAATATGGAAATAAAGTTTGAAAAAGAATATTTGCGTGAATTGTATGAAGTAGGCAAAGTGACAGACAAAAAATATCGCTTTCAACCTCAAACGATTGTGAAATATCAAAAAACGATTGGCATCTTGAAATTCGTTTCTCGCGTGGAAGACCTTTTCAAGTACAACAGTTTGCGTTATGAAGCATTGCACGGAGACAAAGACGGTTTGGAATCTGTCCGGGTAAACGACCAATACAGGATTGAGTTCAAAACTACTCGGGTTGTTTCCGAAACGGTTGTAACGATATGTAATATTTTGGAATTATCAAATCATTATAAATAAAACGATTATGGATAAATATCTTTGTGCCCGCCCTGTTCATCCGGGCGAAGTTTTGAAAGACGAAATCGAATACCGCGGCATTTCGCAAAGCAAACTTGCCGAGCAAATGGGAATTGCCTACAAGATGTTGAACAACATACTCAACGAGCGCCGTCCGTTGACAACCACAACGGCAATGATGTTTGAGGCTGCTTTGGATGTTCCGGCTGATTCGCTGATTCGTATGCAAACCGAATATAATATTCAAGTTGCAAGACGTGATACCTCTTTTGTTGAACGTCTTAATAATATCCGCAAAGTAGCAGCGATACTTTGATATAAAGACGAAAATAACGTATGGATAATGATAAATGATAAATTTTGAACACAAGCCGGCGGCACATTGCGAAAGCGGAGTAACTGCAAATATGCTGAATTTCTATGGCATTCAGATCTCCGAACCTATGGTGCTGGGCATAGGCGGCGGCGTATTTTTTTCCTATATGCCTTTCATCACGCTGCACGGAATGCCGGTGATATCTTTCCGTCCCTTGCCGGGACACATCTTTGCAAGGGTGATGAAACGCCTGAAAATCAGCATCAGCAAGCGGCGTTTCCTCAGCAGAAAACAATCCATGAAGGCTTTGGACAGGCTGGTGGAGAAAGGCGTACCGGTGGGCACCGTGGTCGGAATGTTTTTTCTGCCCTACGTTCCCAAAGAATACCGTTTCCATTTCAATGCGCACAACATTTGCATCATCGGCAAAGAAAACGGCGTTTATACCGTGAGCGACCCCGTTTCGCTGGCGCTCAACGAACTGACACACGACGAACTGCAACGGGTGCGCTTTGCCAAAGGCACTTATCCCCCTATGGGGAAAATGTACTGGGTGAACAAAGTACACAGCACTTCGCCCGATCTGAAAGCCGCTATCGTTAGCGGTATCAAGTTGAATTGCCACCGAATGCTTGATATTCCTGTTCCCTATTTTGGCAACAAAGGCATTTACCTTCTGGCAAAACATCTCAGGCTGTGGGAACAGAAGTCGGGCGCCCGCAAAGCCGCTCTGCAACTGGCACAAATCATCCGAATGTTGGAAGAGATAGGCACCGGCGGCGCAGGATTCCGATATATGTATGCCGCCTTTTTGCAAGAAGCCGCGCCCATACTTGGGAAACCGGAATACCTCGATTTGTCAGGACAAATGTCGGGCATAGGCGACCTGTGGCGCGATTTTGCCACTGAGGCTGCCCGCAAATTCAAGAAACGAAGCGATAATACCCTCTCTTACGACCAGTTAGCCGATAAACTGGTACATATTGCCAACGAGGAGAAACAGTTTTTCACACAGTTGCGGCAATCTATTCAATCCATATAATGCAGACAACGCCGGCAATCAAAATCAAAAATCTGTCAAAAACATACAGGGGCAGCGACGTCCCTGCTGTGGACAGTCTTTCGCTGACTGTTCCCGCCGGTGACATCTTCGGTTTGCTGGGACCCAACGGCGCCGGCAAAACAACTGTCATCCATATTCTGTGTGGGCTGCAATCGTTTGACAGCGGCGATGTGCTCGTGTGCAACCACTCTCTTCGCACGCAATTGAACGAGGTCAAGCGGCTTATTGGCGTGGTGCCGCAGGACATAGCGCTCTACCCTTCTCTCACCGCTTTTGAAAACCTGAAAGTCTTTGGCGGTGTGTGGGGCATGAAAGGCACCGCTCTCACCGAACGCATCAACGAACTGCTGACCTTCTTCGGATTGGAAAACAGCAAACACCGCTACATCAGGACTTTTTCAGGCGGCATGAAACGGCGCATCAACCTGATTGCCGGTTTGCTGCACCGCCCTCAAATCCTTTTCCTCGACGAACCGACCGTAGGGGTGGACGTGCAGTCCAAAAACCTGATTATCGACAACCTGAAAGCGATTCACCGCGAGGGTTGCACCATCGTCTATACTTCCCATTACATGGAAGAAGCGGAGATGCTCTGTACCTCAATAGCCTTTATTGACGAAGGAAAACTGATTGCCGCAGGCGCACCCGAAGCGCTGATTGCGCAATCAGCAAACTGTTCATCATTAGAAGCGCTGTATTTGCAACTAACCGGTAAAAAACTGAGAGACTGATGCCCATGACGCCTTTAAAATCACTGATATACAAGGACAGTTTGCTGCTGATACGCGACAAAGCCGGTCTGTGCATGATGTTTCTCATGCCCATGCTGCTGGTGGTGATCATGGCTTACCTGCAAGACAGCGCCTTCAACGTGATGCAGGAAACGCGCATCCCCTTGCTGCTGATTAACAACGATCACGACTCCCTTGGCATTGCCATTGAGCGACAAATGGAAGCATCCGGCATTTTCGCCATCAGTAGAGAAATCGAAGGAAAAACGGTGGACAAGAACGAGATGGTACAGGCTGTGGCAAGCGGCGACTTCATGATAGGCGTTGTCATTCCCGAAAATGCCACTCGCAACATCCGCAAGAACGTGAAACGCTATGTGACAGGCGTGTTCAACGGGCAAAACATAACGCCGGCGGTTGATTCCGTGCAGGTGGACATCTTCATCGACCCTGTTGCCAAGAGTTCCTTCCTGCAAACCCTGATGAGCGCCATGCGGGAATACGCAGTACGCACGGAAAGCGACTTTCTCTTCAAGGAAATATCCGCCGAAGTGGAGAAAATATCACCAATGCCGATGACCGGTATCCAACTTTCGAGGAATCAAGTGCGGTTCAGGGAACAGTATGCGATGCCCGACAGCCGCAGAACCATTCCCAACTCTACCCAGCACAACATACCTGCATGGAGCATGTTCGCCATCTTCTTTATCACCATATCCCTTTCGGGAAACATGATTAAGGAACGGGAAGACGGCAGTTTCACCCGCCTGCGAACGATGCCCTGCCCGCATTACCTGTATATTTCAGGCAAAGTAGCGGTTTATCTGTTCGTATGCCTGTTGCAGTTTACCGCCATCTTCCTGATGGGAATTTACCTGTTCCCCCTGCTGGGGCTTTCGACGCTGACGCTGGGTGCACAACCCCTGCTACTGTTGCCGGTGGGAATATGTTCCGCTCTGGCTGCCATCAGTTACGGGGTGACAATAGGAAAGTTAGCCACCAGTCACCAGCAGGCAGCCATCTTTGCATCCATATCAGTGGTGATAATGGCGGCAACAGGCGGCATCTGGATTCCCGTCTTCGCCATGCCCGAAGCCATACAGTGGGTGAGCCACATATCGCCGCTCAACTGGGGTTTAGAAGGCTTTTACGATGTCATCCTTCGCGGAGGAAGCCTGCGGAACATCCTTCCCGAATGTGCAGCCTCACTCGCATTTGCCGTGCTGTGCCTGTGGGTAGCCAATCAAAAAACACATGAATCAATATAAAAATAAATAGAAATAAATAGAAATGGAAAGAGCAGAATTGACCGAACAATTGAAAAAGCAGATTATCGAAGTGTTATCGTTGGAAGATGTGAAGCAGGAAGACATAGACCCCAAAGCCCCTCTCTTTGTGGAAGGATTGGGACTGGATTCCATTGACGCGCTGGAACTGATTTTGCTGCTGCACAAGGAATACGGCATCAAGATTGAAGACCCGAAAGAAAGACGCAACGTGCTGCAATCCGTCAATACGATGGTGGACTGCATTTTGAACAGCAAAGCATAGCGATCACTGCCATAAACGTTCTTGACATTTTGATTTACACGATAATTTGTTTACTTTTGTCCCCATCAATTAATATTGGGAAGCCATGGAAAAATTACCAATAGGGATACAGTCGTTTGAAAAGTTGCGCAGTGAAGATTACTTGTATGTGGACAAAACGAAAGAAATTTATCAACTGACAAGTTCAAATATTGTTTTTCTTTCGCGTCCGCGTCGCTTTGGAAAGTCGCTTTTGATCAGTACAATAGGAGAACTTTACAAAGGCAACAAATCGCTGTTTGAAGGTCTTTATATCTATGATAAATGGGACTGGACACAGCAATATCCGGTGCTGCGGATAGACTGGACCATCGTTAAACATGGCAGC
>JAITTD010000034.1 GCA_031287245.1 Bacteroidales bacterium | reverse complement strand
ATCACGCAAAGCGACAAAGCGGATACGCTGGGGACAACCATCCAGCAGAATAATACAAACAAAGCCGTGCTTTTGTACGACACCGAACAATCGGAAACGCAACTTTACAAAAACATTGCAGGCGTTTTACGGCGGGCAAAGTCCGACAAAATGCCGGAATATTTCAAAGCCTACTGCCTGACATCCATGTCGCGCAAAGAGCGTATGCAGGCGATTGTGCAAAGCATGGACAAGTTTTATTATCAGTTCGGCGGTATTCAAATGGTGGTCATCGACGGCATTGCCGACCTTGTAAGATGCGCCAACGATGAAGCGGAAAGCGTAGGCATTATCGACGAGTTGTACCGTTTGGCAGGGATTTACAAAACCTGCATTGTTTGCGTTTTGCACTTCATTCCCAACGGATTGAAGTTGCGCGGACACTTGGGCAGCGAATTACAGCGCAAAGCGGCGGCAATCCTTTCGATTGAAAAAGACGAAAATCCGCAAATATCAGTTGTTAAGGCATTAAAAGTAAGGGACGGCAGCCCGCTGGATGTGCCGCTCGTGCAATTTTCTTGGGACAAAGAACTCGAAATGCACGCCTACATTGGCGAAAAGCCCAAAGAGGAAAAGGAAAAACGCAAAGAGATTGAATTGACGGGCGTTGCAAAAACGATTTTCGGAAAACAACGCCTCTGTACTTATGTGGATTTGTGCGAACAGATACAGTCCGTTTTGGACGTAAAGGAACGCACCGCCAAAAGTTACATCAAGTTTATGCGGGACAAAGGGATTATCCTCAAAGACCCGTCCAATGCGAGCTATTTCATTACAGGACATCTCTAAAAATCAACGCATTATGTTTATCGACAAAGAATATTTTGACAATTGGATGAAGCGTATCATGGAACGCTTCGACAGTCTGGAACGGAAAATCGCCAAACCTCCCGAAAAGGAGCGGCGTACCTATAACGGCGAGTTGCTTTTGGACAATCAGGATTTGTGCATGATGCTCAACGTAAGCAAGCGTTCCTTGCAGCGTTACCGCAGTCTGGGCTGGTTACCATACAGGCAAATCGACCAGAAAATGTATTACCTGCAATCGGAAGTGGAACGGTTTATCAAAGAGCATTTTGAACAGCGGCGCAAACGGAATAAATAATTTAACCAAACAGGAATCAAAGCCTTACAATAATTGTCTATTTACAAACATGTGATTGGGAAACCCTGCGGGACGTGATGTTTGGCAGGGTTTTGCGTTTATGGTTTTTTGCCGTATCTTTGCAGAAACAATTAGAACTTTGGTTATGCCTGATTATCATTCGCTTAAAAATTTGAACAAAACAGAACGGTTGCGTACAACCGGTAATTTGTTGAGTTTACGCAGCCGCTTGGACAGGAAAATTCCTCAAAAGACCGCAACGGATACTTTATTGCTCGCCACGTGGAATATCCGCGAGTTTGGCGACAACCGCCGAAAAGAAAGTTTGCACTATATCGCCGAAATCGTCAGCCGTTTTGATTTGGTTGCCGTTCAGGAAGTTTCCGCCAATCTCAAAGGCTTGCAAGACCTTGTTTCGCTGCTGAACCTGAATTGGGATTATTTTGTAACAGATTCAACGGATGGCAGCGCAGGCGGTGGAGAACGCATGGCTTTTTTGTATGACAAAAGCAAGGTTTCTTTCCAAAAAATGGCGGGGGAAATTGTTTTACCCAAAGAAAAATTGATTGACGGGCAATTACAGTTTGCCCGCACTCCGTATTGCATTGCTTTTCAGGCGGGCTGGTTTAAATTTGTATTAACAACCGTGCATGTCTATTACGGCTCTACTTCTTCCACAGACAGGAAAAAGCGTGAAAAAGAAATAGATACGGTTACGTCCGTTTTATCAAAACGGGCAAAAAAAGAAGATATGAGTTATATCCTTTTGGGTGATTTCAATATTCCCAATGTGAATGACGACACAATGAAAGCATTGGAAAAATACGGATTTACCGTTCCTGCCGCCATAAAAGAACACCCTACCGATTTAGGCGCTACCAGTCATTACGACCAGATTGCCTTTAATCTGAAATTGGACAGCAATATGACTGTTTTTTCGGCAAAAGAGCAAAAAGCAGGGGCTTTCAATTTTGCGGAAACGGTTTATGGCGAAAAGGATTTGGAAACATACAAAGAGTATTTTGCGGATAAAACAGCAGGTAAAACCGAAGCGGAAATCAAAAAATACTATCTATCCACGTGGCGTACATTCCAAATGTCCGACCACCTGCCGCTTTGGGTTGAATTGAAAATTGATTTCAGCAATCAGTATCTGGAAAAAATAAAAAATTTATAAACAATCAATTTTTTATTTTTCCCCTGTAATTTTCCCACTCTGTCGCTTTGAAAACCGCCTTTTGATTCACATACCATGCGAATTTTTTTTGCTCGCCGCTAATTACCGTATTCGTTTCAAAATCGCGATATATCTGCGCAAACGGATTCACGCCCAACCGTTTCAGTATTTTGCACCGTTCATTGGCGCCGGCAACATCTTTTACAAGCAAATAAACGAAAATCCGGTAATTCTTTATTCCGTATTTATTCAGTTTTTCAATGGCTTTCAGCAATGGCTCTACAGCCGGAGTTGTATCGCAGGCAAAGCGGATAAAGCGTATCCATTTGATTTTGGAAAGCAAACAGGCAATTTCGTCCGTAACCAAACGGCTGTCCAATCCTTGATTAAAATCTACTTTACATTTAAGGTCTGCGATTTTTCCGAGTTGTTGCAATCCGTGTTCACTTGCAAGTACATTGTTATCCATCAGGATAGCGGTTTTCCTGCCCTGTAAAACCGTTTCGATGTTGCGATAAGGGCGAATATTCCCCTCTTTTTTGGGAACAATACACCAAGTGCAATTTCTCGTACAGCCGCGTGTTAAAAAGCCGTATGCGTGTTGGAATTGCGGATAAATGGAATAATCCGGTTCCACGCCATCGCAAAACAAGTCATTGTACATTTTATAACCTGTTCCGCCTTTCACTATTTCGTCCGCTTGCAGGATAAAATGATTGTCGGGAGTGAATGTAAAAACCTTACTTTGATAGATTTTATCGTATTTTTCCAAATGATTTACCCACTCTAAACTGTCGCCCTGCTGCTTGTGATAATTGGCTAATTTCATTAGTGCCAGATTGGGAAAATTGTGTCCGTCAATATCGAAAAGTCCGATTTTCATACAATTTATTTATATAAGATAATTGGATATAAATAATTCTTTTCCTGTTTGTTGAGGACATTCCAGCGTATTTCGCATACTGTATGTCTGATTCCAAGTAATAATAGAAGCGAATGAAAACAGATTGCGGATATATTCGCAGTCGTCGTAAGTGATTAACCATTTATGCCGACAGTTTCTCATATTTTCGGCGAAGCGTATATGGTCAAAGGTTTTATGCAGGTTTCCATTTTTACCGTAAAGCGCAGATTTAGTAGCTGAATAGTAGGGTGGGTCAAGATAGATAAAAACATTGCTACCGGTTGTTTTTAGCAGTTTTTCGTAATCATAATTGGTAATAGTTGTGCCGTTTACGATGCCGGTCAACTGTCTTATTCGTTGAATAGAGCTTTCTGTAAAACGATTCTCAAAAGCGTGCCTGCTGAATCCGCCGCTTAAAGTCGTGCCTGAAAATGTAATGCGATTAAGGATGAAAAAGGCGGCTGCACATTCCAAATCGGTAAAATTATTCATATTTCCTTTCAGAAATTGGTATAGTTCTTTTCCTGTAAGGTGAATGTTGTGCCATTCGTAAATTTTATCAATCAAGGTATTGGTGTTTTTTTGGGCTGTTACCCAAAATTTGTACAATTCCGAACATAAATCATTTATCCAAAATCTTTTGTTGGGATGCTGTTGCTTGAGGTACACAAAAACGGCGCCACTCCCTAAAAACGGCTCTCTAAACTCCTCAAAACAGGGGATTAATTTTGAGATATGAACAACTGCTTTGCTTTTTCCGCCAGGATAACGTAATGGACTTTTTATCATTTTTATTAATGGATTTTAAAATTAAAATATAATTGATTGATTTTACTGTCCGGGAAATCTATCCCGCAATACTGCAACGCCTCTTTATACGATATTCCATTGTTTTCCATTTTCATAAAATGTTCGTAGATTTTGGGCTTGTTTTCTTTGAGGAAATAAAAACGGCGGTCGCCTTTGATATGGCATCCGAAGCCGCACACTACGCAACCTGTACGCTTTATACCCGTGTCATAAACAGGACTGTACGGCAGGTTGAATTTGCGGATATATGCCCAAATATCCGCTTCAGTCCAAATAGAAATCGGATAACTCGCTGCCATATTTGTTTCAAAGGAATTACAGCCTGTTTTAAGCCACTTTTGAAAGCGCAGGCGGCTCTCGCCTGCCATTGTCCCGATAACGGGATACAAGCCGCTTTCTTTGCGGAATTTAGCAAACGGTTTCTTTTTCAGGAAATAACAGCACTTTTCCGAAACATCAAAGGGCGCATCAATCAGGAATTTCCATTTTTCAGCAATTTTTCCGATGCCGTTAATGCTTCCATGTAGTCGGATATTGCGCAATTTTTCGCTGTTTGTGTGCTTTGCCTGCCGGATATATTGGCTTTGTTCCTTGCTTATCAGTGGGAATCCGTATTTTTCAATGATTTGTTTGATATGAATTTCGGGGCGGATAATCGTTACATTTTCCGTTGAACGGACAAACTTTACCACTTCGGGATATTCATTGCCGGTATTGCAAAATACGGTTGCAATGTTTTTATCCACAAAACGCCGGACAATATCCAAAAGTACCGTACTGTCTTTTCCCCCGCTAAAACTTACATAGCCTTTCCCGCCTGTCTGCGAGAGGAAAAACTCCACTGTTCCAACGGCGTGGTCAATCTTCTGTTCCAAACTCCAAGATTGCCTGTATTTCAATTCTTCCACCGTCATAGCTTAAACCCTTTCGCCTGTTTTTCAGGTTCGTTTTTCGGGACGGAA
>JAITTD010000318.1 GCA_031287245.1 Bacteroidales bacterium | reverse complement strand
TTATCGAGCAGATAAATATTTTTTGTTTCGCCATTGTCGCAAATCAAGTTTTTGATAAAATCTTCTTGAAGACTGCGCGTTTTTTCTTCTATTCCCTCGTTGGCATTGGCAAGATATTGAGTGAAAAAGCGTTTCCATTCGTTGTCCGAAAATGCATAATCGTTCAATTTTTCCAACTGCGCCCGCAAATTGGAAATCAAATCTTGCTCCGATTTAATTGGCAGATATTCGTAGCCCTGCGCCTGCAACTGCGCAATAAATGCTCTAACCAAAACAGAGTTGGCGAAGGAAATAGTGAACATTTCGTCCCTTTCGCGAGGCGACGTGTCCAACGTGATCGAAAGTTTCCCAAGTACCTGCTGATGAAAAAGTGTCAATTTGGGCGAACTCGGCACCCTGCGACTTGAAACTTGAAACCCGAAATTGATTTTTTTGATCACTGTGTCAATATTCAAAATTTAGTATTATTTTTGCCGTACAAATTTGTACCCCAAAACAACCGTATCATAATGAATCACAATGAATCACAACCGTAATTGAATCACAACCGAATCATGAATAAAATCATCAAAAAGGAGCATCTTTCGGGCAATGTAGTTCGGATGGAGATAGAGGCGCCGCGCATTGCTGCCGGCAGGAAGGCAGGTCATTTTGTCATCGTCCGTCCGGCAAACGGGAACGAGCGTGTGCCGCTCACCATTGCCGAGTCGAATATCGCAACAGGCACCATCACGCTGATAGTACAGCAGGTGGGATGCACATCGGCGAAATTGATAGCCATGCAGGAAGGCGATTATGTGCACGACGTGGTAGGACCGTTGGGGAATGCCACTCATATAGAGAAAACAGGCACCGTGCTGTGTGCCGGCGGCGGCGTTGGCGTAGCGCCACTGTACCCCATAGTGCAGGCTTTGAAGCAGGCAGGCAACAAAGTCATCACCGTGTTGGCGGCACGTACTGCCGAATTGGTGATTTACGAAGAAGGAATGGCTGCATATTCCGATGAATTGATCGTTGTCACCAACGATGGTTCGCGGGGCATCAAAGGATTGGTCACCGAAGGCATGGAAACGGTGATACAGCGGGAGAAAATAGACCAATGCGTGGTAGTAGGACCCGCCATTATGATGAAATTTGCATCCCTGCTCACCCAAAAGTACAATATCCCGACCTTAGCCAGCCTCAACACCATTATGGTGGATGGCACCGGTATGTGCGGCGCTTGTCGCTGTACCGTTGGCGGGCAAACCAAATTCGTGTGCGTTGATGGACCCGAATTTGACGCCCATCAGGTGGATTTCGACGAAATGCTGCAACGTCTCAGCGCTTACAAAGAGGAGGAAACAGCGGCTTACCAACAATATCTTGCTCATCTCAACAATCAATAACCGGAAATGACAACGCTATCAGAATATTTAAAAGCAGAGCGCAGCCAGCCATGGCGCGAAGCATTGCGCAAGTCGGTCAAAGCGGCGGAACGCACCCAACGCGAACGGGTGAAAATGCCCGAACAGGACGCCATTGTGCGGGCAGGCAATCATTTGGAAGTGAATTGCGGATTGAGTGAAGAACAGGCTGTGGGCGAGGCTGCCCGTTGCCTTGATTGCGCCGACCCTACCTGCATCAGCGGTTGTCCGGTGAACATCAACATTCCGCGTTTTATCAAATACATTGAAGGACGACAGTTTTTGGAAGCCGCACGCAGCCTGAAAGAAACCAATGCCTTGCCGGCAGTTTGCGGACGTGTGTGCCCGCAGGAAGAACAGTGCGAATCAAAATGTTTCTACACGCAGAAGTTGAAAAAGCCAGCCGTGGCTATTGGCAATCTGGAACGCTTTGCAGCAGATTACGAACGCTCTTCGGGCAAAATATCTGTTCCCGAGGTGGCGCCATCCAACCATATCAAGGTGGCAGTGGTCGGTTCCGGTCCGGCAGGATTGGCTGCCGCAGGCGATTTGGCAAAAGCAGGCTACGAGGTGACCGTGTTTGAAGCGTTGCACGAGATTGGCGGGGTGCTCAAATACGGTATTCCCGAATTTCGACTTCCCAACATCATCGTGGACGTGGAAATAGAGAACCTGCGCAAGATGGGCGTCTCTTTTGAAACGAATTTCATTGCAGGCAGAACAAGCAGTTTCGACGAACTTCGCGCCGAAGGCTTCAAAGCCTTTTTCATCGGCAGCGGCGCCGGACTGCCCAATTTTATGAACATCCCCGGCGAAAACCGGATTGGCATTTACTCTTCCAACGAATACCTGACGCGGGTGAACCTGATGGGCGCTACTCAGGCTGGCTTCGACACGCCTGTGTTGAGCGGCAGGAATGTAGCAGTGATAGGCGGCGGCAATACGGCGATGGACAGCGTGCGCACCGCCAAACGATTGGGCGCTGAACGTGCCGTGATTGTCTATCGGCGCTCTATGGACGAAATGCCCGCCCGCAAGGAAGAAATTCACCATGCACAGCAGGAAGGCATCCAATTTTTGTGCCTGCACAATCCCGTTGAATATCTGGCAGACGAGAAAGGACGAGTGTCGCAGATGAGGCTGCAAAAGATGGAACTTGGCGAACCCGACGCTTCGGGACGCCGCCGCCCGGTGCCGATGAAAGGTTCGGAGTTCCTGATGGATGTCGATTTGGTGGTGGTGAGCATAGGAGTGTCGCCCAATCCGCTCATTGCCAAAGCGCTTCCCGACTTGGAAACCAGCAAATGGGGCACTCTGACGGTAAACCAGGATACCATGCAAACCAACATTCCCGACATTTTTGCCGGCGGCGACATCGTGCGAGGCGGCGCCACCGTTATCCTTGCCATGGGCGACGGCAGAAAAGCCGCAGCTGGAATAGACGAAACAATAATGATTAATGATTAATGATTAATGATGAATGATGACTAGCACAGGGCATCGCCCAGTTGTGTTCGGAACGTAGAGACGGTGCGCGCACCGTCTCTACAGGGCGTTATCACGAAACTCGAAACCCGAAACCCGAAACTCGAAACTCGAAACTCGAAACCCGAAACTCGAAACTCGAAATCTTCCCTTATTCCCACCACAATTTGGGATATTCAAATGCGAAGTCGCTATACCAGTAGCCAAGGCTTTTCCATTGTCCGGTGGTGCCGTCGCCGATTACCCAGTTGGTATCATTGACAGGTAAAGTGGTGCCAGCAAAAATTTCCGTCCCTGCATCTGTTCCGACTGTGCTATATCCATTTTTACCAATGCCTAAAACCGCATCACCGTTCGTATTGTATTGCCAATAACACGCAGTAATTGAACCCATAACTATCCCGCACACACCGCCTGCATAGCCACTGCTACTTACGATGCCAATATTGTAACAAGCGGACATTCTTCCCGGATTAGCGCCGCCGCATACGCCGCCGACATAATCGTTCCCACTCACGTTGCCTGTATTATAGCAGGAACGAATATAGCCACCAGCATTAAATCCGCATAAGCCGCCGACATAGTTTGCTCCGCTCACATCCGCAGCATTGTAGCAAGCAATAATGTCGCCGTAGTAACTATATCCGCACAAGCCACCGACATAATCACCACCACTCACACTGCCTGAGGCGATACCTAAATTTTTGATAATACCTGCACCTTCAGAATATCCTAATAAC
>JAITTD010000272.1 GCA_031287245.1 Bacteroidales bacterium | reverse complement strand
TTGGTTTTCAAGTGGAGATAAGGAGAATCGAACTCCTGACCTTTTGACTGCCAGTCAAACGCTCTAGCCAACTGAGCTATACCCCCATTTGCGGCTGCAAAAGTAAGCAATTTATTTCTTTTGCCAAATCTTCTTTGAATATTTCTTCATTCAAATCAAGATAATTTCCTTTTGTCAATGACTCTTACTGCTTTTCCTTCGCTGCGGGCTATCGTTTTCGGTTCTACCAGTTTCACCTTCAAACTGACCTGCAATGCGCTTTCCATCGTGTGTTGAATGCGGTTGGTCAGGTTTTGCAGTTCGCTGATGCGGTCGGTGAAGTAATTGCCATCCACTTCCACTTGCAGTTCGAGGGTGTCGAGGGCGCTCTGGCGGTCAACGATGAGCAGGTAGTGCGGACTGGTTTCCTTCATGTCAAGCAGCACGCTTTCTACCGTTGACGGAAATACGTTGACGCCGCGGATGATGAGCATATCGTCGCTGCGACCGTAGCATTTTTTCATACGCACGAGCGTACGTCCGCAACGGCAGGGCGAATAATCGAGGCTGGTGAGGTCGTAGGTGCGGTAGCGCAGCAGCGGCAAGCCTTCCTTGGTGATGGTGGTGAACACCAATTCGCCGTCTGCGCCTTCGGGCAGCGCTTCCAAAGTCTTGGGGTCGATGATTTCGGGCACGAAATGGTCTTCAAACACGTGCAAACCGTCCTGACAGGTGCATTCGCTGGACACGCCCGGTCCGATGATTTCGCTCAAGCCAAAAATGTCTATTGCTTTGATGCGTAACTTTTCTTCAATTTCGCGGCGCATATTTTCTGTCCACGGCTCGGCGCCGAATGTGCCTGTGCGCAACTTGAATTCGTCGCGTTTGTAGTCGCTTTCGAGCAGGGCTTCTGCCAAGTGCAACGCATACGAGGGCGTACAAGCCAATGCTGTGCTGCCGAAGTCGTGCATGATTTGCAACTGCCGGCGGGTGTTGCCGCCTGAAATGGGAATGACCGATGCGCCAATCTTTTCAGCGCCGCCGTGGGCGCCGAATCCGCCGGTGAACATTCCGTATCCGTAAGCCACGTGCACAAAATCGTGGCGGGTGATGCCGGCTGCGGTCATGGTGCGTGCCATCACTTCGCTCCACGTGGCAAGGTCTTTGCGGGTGTAGCCCACCACGGTAGGCTTGCCGGTGGTGCCCGACGATGCATGGATACGCACAATTTCGCTCATCGGCACAGCAAACAGCCCGTATGGATAGTTGTCGCGCAAATCTTTTTTGGTGGTAAACGGCAGGCGCGGCAAATCTTCAATGCCGTGAATATCTTCGGGAGTGACACCCATTTCCTGCATTTTCTTCCGGTAAAAAGGCACATTGTGGTAAACTCTTTCTACGGTGTCTATCAATCTTCTGCTTTGGCAGCGCCGCATATCCTCGCGGCTCATACACTCAAATGTTTCGTTCCAAATCATGATTTAAATATTCTTGATATCATCTTCGTTGATGAGGGCAAACTTGTTGCCTTCGATGATTTCCATCGCTTTTGGGTGATTGTCGGTGCGCAACACGATGATTGCTTTTTCGCCGAGACAGAAAGCATACAGATATTCTATGCTCAGTTTTTCTTCCGCAAACTTTTTCAGTACTTGGGCGAGCGACCCCGCTTTGTGCGATACCCACAGCGCAAGCACGTCCGTCAAATTGACGCTGAATCCGGCGGTTTTCAAAACGTCGTAAGCCTTTGCAGGTTCTGACACAATCAGGCGCAAAATGCCGTATTCCGATGTGTCGGCAATGGTGAGCGCCGTGATATTGATGTTTTCGTTACTTAACGCTTCCAATACCTCGTTGAGACGTCCGAACTGGTTCTCCAAAAAGATGGATAATTGTCTGATGGTGCTCATGATAGATGATTTTTAATAATAAGTGATTGTTCTTTCGTAATAAAACTGGCGAATGCTTTCCCTATCGATGGCTTCGATTTTGTAAGTGATTTTCCGCGTCCAGTTGTTTTGTTCATCGCAGGCATAATCATACCATGCACCCGTTCCGGCATCCCATCTGTCCCCGTTGATGTCTTCGCCTGCTTCATCTTCTTCTATGTCTTCTTCTGATTCTTCGCCGTCTTCATTCGGTTCTTGCGGCTCTGCAGGCTCCGTTGGCTCTGCAACAGGTGTTATGAGCCGTTTGCGCGTTTCAAAACGGGTAAGGTTGCCGTATTTGTCATACGAATATTCGCTGATTTCTATTTTTTCATCGTTTTTGTCAAACAAGGTGCGTGTCTGATAATCCCCAAATTGATTGTAATTTTCAAACTTCACCCATCCATCGAATATTTCTTCTTTGTTCTGGTATTTCGTGGTGACGATACTGGCTAACATCTCTTTTTCCGGTACAGCAATATCTCCCGGTACCCGGAAGTTGGAAGCGGAATATTCCATGGTTTCTTTTTTATACGGGCTGCCTCCTCCCCAATAATACTGTTTTTCAGACAGTTTATTGTCGGAGGTTTTGTCATCGTACACATGCACGATTTTTTGTGCCAGCTGGTTGCCGGCATTGTACTTGTCTTCGTCCATCAGCCATCCGCTGTCATAATAACTGTATGCGTAGCGTTCTTTCAACTTTCCTTCGCCGTCTGATATTTCTTTTTGCTGCAATTTCCCGTTTTCATAAGTATATCGGATGACTGACGACAGTTTTTTTCCGTCATACAACTCCTCTTTTTCGATTTGTCCGGGTTGGCTGTAAGTGATTTTGCGGGCAGAGACCACCGAATCGCGCAGGTCGAAAAATGTTTCTTCCGTCAGGAAGCCTTTTTCATTGTACTCTCGCAGATAATCCTGCGCTCGGAGATTCTGCAACTTCCCTTTTTCGATTCTGCCGAATTTTTCCAGCGCCCAATACACCCGTTGACGGATGGATTTCACTTTTCCACTCAGCCGCTCTTTGGTCAAGTCGTTGGTGGTTACTTCTCCGGTACCCGATGTTCCGGCTGTTTTCGAACTGCTGCCGGAACCGCCGCCGCATGACACCATCATGAGCGACAATGCTAAAACAAGTAAGAAATTTGCTTTCATAAAAATGATCGATTATCCTTGTGGGTTTATTTCTGTAAAAGTCACTCCCTCAGGCAATTCAAATTTGTCTTTGGGAATGTTCTTGCCTTCTATGATTTCTGTTGCTTCTTCGGTGACAACATTGCCTGCCACGGTCATGACGGATTTAAGGGTGATTCCCTGCCACACCAAAACAGTGGCATTCACCATTTGTCCCTGTGTAGTAACTGAAAAACTGTATTTTTTGCAGTCTTTGCCAAGAAATTTTTCGCTGCCCTTGTCCTCAATGTTGTATTTTTTGATGACTTCATCAGTGAGTTTCAGGTAATTCACCGACTTGTAGTCGTCCATAGCCGTCATGTTGATTTTGGTGCCTTGTTTCACAGCCAGATTGGCGCTGTACATATAGCCGTCTTTCATCAGCGTGAAAACAGTGAATACTTGTCCCTGCATATTTACAAAGACTTCAACCGATTCTTTGTTGCCCCAGTCGGCAAAGTACTGGATGGCTGACATGGTTTGCCCCATCGCCACTGTGTTTTTTTTGAGAATAAGGCTCTCAACGCCGTAACGTTTGTCTTGTGCCTGCGCTGCCGATACGGTTAAAATGGCTGCGATGGCAAATAATACTACTCTTTTCATGATAGGTAAGTTTAAAAATTAATTGTGCAAATATAAATCTTTTTTTGCATAATGTATTGCACAATTAAAATTTTTTGTATTTTTGCACCGCTTTTTCAAAGCCCAAATGGTCGGTTCATCTAAGGGTTAGGATTCAAGATTTTCATTCTTGCCATAGGGGTTCGATTCCCCTACCGACTACGGTTTAAAAGTATAAACGCCTGATTTTCCAATGTGAAAGTCAGGCGTTTTGCCGGAAACGCATTGGTATCAAACCGTGAAACTTGCAACAACTGTATAACAACCTGTAACAACCGTATAACAACTTGTAACAACTGTATAACAACCTGTAACGACTGTATTATACCTTTTCAGGAACTTCGTATCCCTTTCGGTAGTTGCCTTTAGCCAGGACGTTTGCTTTTTTATCGCCGATAAATTTTTCGGTTTTACCATCAAAGAGCAACTGTTTGTTTCCGACCCGACAGGCAATATTACCCAGATTGACCAAAGTTGCGCTGCGGTGACATTCTTCGATGTTGCCGTTGGGCGTTTTGCGACTGCGGATACATTCGATAAAATTTTTCTGATGTGCGTTATCGGGAAATACGGCGCCATCTTCGGCTACAATCTGGTCTTTGTTGCCGATTACTTGCCAGCCACCGCCGTGGCGCCCAAGGTACATCAATCCTTCCGTTCCGTAAATCTCTACGCGGGCAGAATAATTGCGCCAGTTGGGAAAACGTTTCGCATCGTTGCGAATTTCACCGGGCGCTTTTTGCATGTATTTGTAGGAAGGACCGCCATCGGCAGTGAGGACATACTCGCCAAAATCAAACGTAATAGCCTGTGCTTCGGGCGTTTCGCTTGTGCCTCCGAGCGCAAAATTGCCACCCCAACCGTAAACGGACTTGGGATGAGGCGGATTGCCGAGCACCATGCGGGTAAAATCCAACGTATGGGATGCTTCGTCATCCAGTAATCCGCCGCTGTATGCCCAATAGTTTTGCCAACCGCCGCGTCCGTATTCATCCACGATGGACGAACTGAACGGACGATATGGCGCCGGACCGAGCCATTTGTCCCAGTCGAGCCACGCAGGAACCGGCGTAGCGGGCGCTTCGGTAAATTTGCTGCCTCCCAGCATGAAATAGGTTTTCACAGTAACGATTTTGCCCAATTTGCCGCTTTGGATATACTCCCGCGCCGAAAAACCCTGCGAAGCGCTGCGATTTTGAAAACCTGCCTGCACAATGCGTTTGTATTTGGCGGCGGCTTCGACTAATTGACGACTTTCAAAGATATTGACAGAAAGGTTTTTTTCTACATACGCATCCTTGCCTGCCTGACAAGCCCGGATGGCAGCCAGACAGTGCCAGTGTTCGGGCGTGGCTACCCAAACGGCGTCCACGTCTTTGTCATCGAAAATAGTGCGCATTTCTTCTGTGGTATCGGGGCGATAACCAAGTTCTTTTTCAATTCGTCCGGCTGCATAAGCCAATTTGGAACGGTTTACATCACAAATGGTTTTGATCACCACGTTCTCATTTATTTTGCAGCAATTGATGATGCAACTTGTTCCGCGTCCGCTACTGCCGATGAGGGCAAGTACCACTTTGTCGTTAGCGCCCGCAACCGATGATTTACCGAATAACAGTTGACTTCCCAAAGTCATACCGACAGCGCCTGCTGCGCCCGCCTTTAAAAAATCTCTTCTATACATGATTTTATTTTTGATTTAAAAGATAATTGACCGAATTGAACATCAAGTTGCGGAAACTTTCAATTTTCCAGTCATCCCAATGTCCTAACGAAGTGTATATCACTTTGTTGCCGTTTGTCCACAGAACGGGTTCGAGCGGTTTGCCCGGATTGGAACCGATTAACAGCACCTGCGCTTTTTCGGAACGCAGGGGCGCGCATTGATACAGCCAGTTGAGGCTGTTGAAAGGTGTAACGCCTTTCAGCAAAGGGTGATTTTCCATACCCGGCACGAGTGTGATGTCCGTTCCCTT
Source organism: Bacteroidales bacterium (assembly GCA_031287245.1). GTDB lineage: Bacteria > Bacteroidota > Bacteroidia > Bacteroidales > UBA4181 > JAIRLS01. The sequence continues at coordinate 18,672 of JAITTD010000272.1, read as the reverse complement.
TTCCAAGTGTCCGTGATGTCCACGATAATTGCCGCCCCACACATCTTTATCCAGTTCGGGCCACTGCGCCAAAAATTCGGATGCGGTTTCTGTCGAAGCAACGATTGCGCCGCCTTCGCGGGGAACATTCCCTTTGGCATCGAAAGCAACCGATGAGGTACGGATGCCCAATATGGGGCGTCCGCTCGCCACATAGTTTTTTATTTGCGCCATCTTTTCCGGTTCGAGCGCTCGGCGGCGGACAAACAAAACGGCTAAATCTGCATCTTCCAAGATTTGCAGGTTTTCCAAATTGTGCCGACCTTGAACTCCGGCGTTTTCCATGAAGGGCACACCCAAGGCAAAGTCGCAGTGAAAACCTTTGAATGTCAGTTCTTTGGCAAATTCAGGAAGTTTTTGGTTGGCATGGTATTCACCTTCAGCGGTGAGAATTGCGATGCGTTTGCGCGTGTCGCCAACGAATTTAAACTGTTTTTTACCGGTAAAATCCGTTGATACGACAGACGGGCAGACGTATGTTTCAATATATTCCACCATCAAATCCAAACCGGAAAAATGGTTTACGTAAGGCGCTTTTTCCGGATTGTACATCACGTCGGTCATATCGCGCATCAACACCACATTCAAGCCCATTTTTTTCATGGCGCGAAGCCCGAAAGTGCGTCCAATCACGCACATATTGGTGGCAACGCCCGTCAGAATCACATTCCTGATGCCTTTTTTCCTGAAATAGGCTCCGATTTCTTCGCCGGAATCGCTGATAAGGTCTTCATCTTTGATGGTCAGCACGTCATTTTGCTTTGTCCATGCTTTGTGCGGCTTGCAATTGGGGCTTTCGCAGCCTTCGTCAGATGCGTCAACGGGCATGATGGCGTCTGCTTCTGAGGGCAGTTTACTGCCATTGGCCAATGCCGCGATTTTCTTGTCCTTGTATCTGGCGGCTTCTTTCCGCCCGGGATAGTTGGCGTAATAATCCATACACTCACTGGGTGCATGAACAATTTTTACGCCTTTCGCACGGGCTGCTTCGAGCACAGGATTTAAAGCGACCGCCAGTTCCGCGAAACGGGCTGTACTGATGTCGCACCAATGCCTGTCCCACATATCGCAGACAATCACTGCCGTTTCGGACGGGTTCCACGTTTCAATACGGTTCGCAAGAATCCATGCACCGTTTTCCCAATTCGACGGAAGTTTTTGTTGCAATGACATACGCAAAGGGGGAAGTGCTTCTTTTTTGTCTTTGGCACACAGCGTTCCCGTTCCCAACAGGAGCGGAAGAAGCACCATCATCGAAAATTTGAAATTCCTGTTCATTTTGTATTCTGTTTGAAGCCTGTTTTTTTGCAAATATACAACCATTTCTTCTACACTTTCATTGATGAAAGGGTTCAGATTTTCTTGAAATGCATGACGGCGCCACCGCTTGCTGCCAATGACAATTCCAGCACATCCTTTTTTGTAAGCGTTTTGGTTTGTTTTACCAAATGATTGAGATTTGTTTCGGAATCGGGAGCATCAACGTACATCTCAACCTGATAATCACCGTCATCCAGGAAATCCAACGACATCTTCACATTGCGGGCTGTACTGTTATTGATTGTTCCTGCCCACCATTCATTGTCCTTTTTCCGTGCAACGATAATATATTCGCCTGTTCTGGCGTCCGGCACACGTGTCTCATCCCATACAGTCGGTATTGTTTGAATCCAGTCAAAACCCTGTTGCCCCTTATACGCTTCAGGATAATCTGCCACCATGTGCAGATAACTTTCCAAAACAACGTACATCGCCAGCATGTGGCAGCGGGTGCTTGTTACAAATGGAAGCGTCCATTTCGCTTTTAATTCCTGTTGCGTTACAGCCCTGAATCCGCCAAGATGGTAATCGGTAGCACCTGCCAGCAGACGGGTAAAAGGGATGTTGATGTCATGGTCGGCATTGATGTCGGCTTGCCATTTGTGACATTCGTAGTTCTTTGTTCCTTCGCGTGTGAATTCATTCGGATAAGTGCGATGCAGTCCCGACGGCTTGCTTGCCCCATGGAACTGAACGAACAAATGATGCTTTGCCGCTTTTGCCAAAAACTCTTCCTGCATCAGAATCATTTCCTGGTCATCGCGATCCATATAATCAATCATCATCCCTTTAACGCCCCACTGTTCAAAAAGAGCGAATGCCTCATCAATTTTGCCATGCAGGACTTTCCAATGCACCCACACCATAATATTTACACCTTTACTTTGGGCATAATCGCAAATCTTTTTCATATCCAAGGTTTTAACCGGCTTGGTAATGTCGTAATTAGGTCCCGGATCGCCTGTAGTTCCGTCATCCGTGTACCACGCTTTATCAGCATAATCACTGACAGCGTGATATTGAATTTTGTTCGCGGCGCAAAAATCTATGTAATACTTGTTTGTCTGGAAATTGTTCCCGGGCGCCGGAATATAATCGGTTACTTTACCACCGTTCCACCACATCCAGGAGGTCTTTCCGGGCTTAATCCACGAGAGATCTTCGATTTTACACGGCTCAGCCAAATTCGTCAGTATGTTCGATTCGATAATCGCTCCCACCCTGTCGCTTATTATCATCACACGCCAAGGCGACTTGTGCGGTAATGCCGCTTTCACTTTCACCTGAGGATTGTCGAGATTGGGAGACAGTTTTCCGCACAGCAAGCCCTCTTCTTTGGACAGGTACATGCCTGCATAATTCAACACGCTTGCCTCCGTGACAGCCATATACGCCTTTTGCTCCGTAAATTCAAACATGGCAGGCATCTCGATTAATTTATCCAGTTTCATTTTGTCAAATCTTTCCCGATAGTAGAAATCTTCGTGAGATGTGCGATAGTTGGGTAAATACATCACCAAGCCAAGCGGATTGCCGGATAAATTGAACGTCGTGCTTTCATCGTAAAGAACGAAGGATGGTTTGCCTGCCTGTTCGGGAAATTCGTAGCGAAAGGCCAAGCCGTCATCAAAAGCCCGCACTGTAAGCCTTACTTCCCGAAAAGGGGCTTTCCGTTCTTTCAAAGGGAGCGTTATTTCCCTGTAATGACTGTGCACTTTTTTTGCTTTCCCTACAATGAGGTCGTAGGTTTCATCGCCTGTGCGGGATACGGTTTTTCCCAAAGCCAGATTCTTCCCGAATGGGCCATCGTCAAATTCAAGCGTCAGAGGCGAATCGGCTATCAAGACTTTTTTCTTGTATGCGACACTGTAAACCGGAGTTTCAGCCAAGCGGAACGTAAACCCGATGTTCCCGTCGGGGGAGGTCAATTTTACCGATGTTTGGGCATGCAATTGAGTAGATGCCAACAAACATATTAAACTCACTGCTTTCAAATTAATCTGTTTCATATTATTTTTTGTTATTTGCTATTAGTCATAATATTCTTCGGAAAATTAATCGTGATAATCTTATTAATGTACAAAATCGTGGTTCAGACATTCTTACCGGTATTGCCATAACTATTTTTTTTGATATGAAAGCACAAAGATAAGAAAAATATTATTAATCGTGCTAATCTTGTTAATCTTGTAGGGCAACCGCATCAAAATTACGAACAAAAATTAGCAAAGTCTCCGTTGATACGACAGACGGGCAGACGGTCAATAGCGCACCACACAACGAATCACACTTGAATCACAACCGAATCACTATCGTATCACAACCGAATTAAACGTCGCAGCACTTGCAAACTTCGACGGATGGAGGTATCGACTGTATTTTCGGATATTCCGAGTTTCTCGGCGATTTCTTTATAGCTTATTCGGTAAGTACGACTCATCATAAATATTTCCCGTTGCTTGTCGGGCAAATTCCGGATGCCTTGCTTCAACTTTTCGTGCATTTTCTCAACAGTATCGTCATATTCTTGAGGAATTTCTATCTCATCTGTTTGTTGCAGATATTTCTCCACAAAAGATTTTTGCACTATTTTACTTCTAATGGCATTGTATATCTGATGTTTTGCAATGGAGAACAAATAGGAGGAAAAGGAATATGAAGGGTCTATGTTTTGGCGGTTTTCCCAAACAGTCATAAACACATTCTGCGTTATTTCTTCCGCATCTTCTTTGGATAAACTCTTGCAACAGAAAAAATAGAGATGTTGACTGTATCTCTTAAACAGATCAGAGAACGCTTGATGATTTGAATTTTGCAGGCGTATCAGCAAGTCCCTAAGTTCATCTTTGTCCTTCACTGTCGGTATTTTTCAAGTTGACTAAAAACGCACGGCGTTTTGCTGATTTTGAATACAATCGGACAGTTGTCGGTACAATTGCCGCCAGTCGGGGTGGGTGTGCAGCATCTCAAGGTGTTTTTGCATCACTTGTTGGTTGTTGCGTGCAGCGGGACCCGTTTGCACCTGTGCCGGATGACCGGATGCGATGGCTTTATCGACCGTTTGTTGCAGCAAGGGCGCCAAAACGTCAAACGGCAATCCGGCTTCCTGTACTATCTGCGCTGCAACGGCATACAGACTGTTCGCGAAATTAGCTCCGAACACGGCAGCCAGATGCAAACTCAATCGCTTTTCGGACGTTAGTTCATACACTTTGGCGGATAATGATGTTGCAATGGAACGAAGCGTTGTCAGGTTTTCCGCTGTGTTGGCTTCCAAAAACAGGGGGATTTCGGAAAAATTAACATGGCAGTCTTTTGAAAATGACTGCAAAGGGTACAGCACGCCGTAATTGTGCATTTTGTCGGCAAACACGTTGATGGATATGCTGCCCGCGGTATGCACCACCAGTGATTCCGTGAAAGGAAGTTTGGATACGGCTTTCGCAATGGCATCGTCACTGATGGCTACGATATACAAATCTGCGTCGCGAATCATCCTGTCAAAATTCGTAGTATAAACGGTCTTCAACATTCTGGCAAGCCTCATAGCCGACTTTTCCGTGCGACTGAATATTTGACATACGTCATTCCCTGCGTCCTGCAACGCTTTTGACAAATGTGTGGCGAGATTTCCCGCTCCTGTCATTACTATCCTCATTCGATGTTATTTAACCCGGGTTATATCATGGTTTTGTCGTCTTTGTTTTTGCCTCTTTTGTTTTTGTTTCTTTCGCCTTGGTTTCCGTTTTTTTCGTTTTGACGGTCGATGCTTTTGCCGCAGTGACCGCTTTTTTAGCCGCTACCGGTTTGGTCGATGCCGCTTTCTTGGTTGCCGTTTTCTTGGTTGCTGCTTTTTTTACCGGTTCTTCTTCCGGCTCGTCGTTCATCGCTTTGGCAATGGTAGTGCGCAAACGGTCAAGTTGAAGTTTGGTTTTTTCTAATTCCTTTTCCTTTTCGGCTAACTTGGTTTGTAAGGCATCCACGTCAATCCGGGCAGTCGGTGCAGCCACTTTCTGCAACTGCAAGGCGAAGTCAGACAACACATTCATATAATTGATGAACGCATCATAAGGCGATTCGTAAGGATTGTATGGCGTACGGCGTCCTGTGGAATAGAATTTGGTGCTCATAAACCGGAAATGGTCGCTCGTTTGCAGGTATTTCCAGTCGATTTTCAGTTTCGGATTGGGCGTCTGTTTCACCCGCTCGTGCAGGGCATACAATTTGTTGAAGGCTTCCACCTGCAATTCGTTACCCTGCCATGCCGTAATGTCGCGTTCCTCGTCAGTCCACGAAACAGGATAGCGCATGCTGATGGGGGCAATCGGTTGAAGTGTCAACAACTCTTCGGCAAAGGTAAAACTGAACTTTTTCTTGATGGCGAGTTGGATGAAATGATACAGAAATTCAAAGATGCCGCTGGAAGCATATTGCTTTTCGCCAAAAGTGGCATAATCCAGCGAAAGATTCACTACTTCTTCCTTGTTGTCAAGCATATCCAGCCAATGTACAAACTTGTCGGCAGTGAGCGGATACTGGTCCCATGCTGTATTGGAAAAGTTGAAACGAATATCGTCGCTCAGTTTGTAGTTGCGCAGCAGGATTTTCAACTTCGGGTTGGTAGCCGAGCAATACACGTAATTCGGACTTTTCCATCCGAGTATGTGTTTGGCGCCTTCGGTCAATACGCCCTGAAATCCCATTTCCTCAATATTGGCTCCTGTGTCGTTGCTGTAAAGCATATTGCTGTTGCAAAACACCTTGCTGACCGGTTTCCCGAAGTGCCGCATAATTTTTTCTTTGTGTGCCTGCACCTGCACCGCAAATTCTTCTTTGTTGGTCAGCGATGCCAGGGAATGAGCGTCCGTACCGCCAATAAATTCGATGCATCCCGTATCTGCCAGGGTGCGGAAACTGTCCAGCACATCGGGTGCATACAACTCAAACTGGTCAAGCGCTGTGCCCGAAATCAGGAACGACACTTTCAGTTTTCCCTTGTGTTCTTTGATAGCATCCAGCAACACTCTGTTTGCCGGAAGATACGCCATATCAGACAAACGTCGCACGTAGGACTCGTTGGCGTAGTCGTCATAATAATAGTGGTCGCTGTTGATATTGAAAAAGCGGTATCTTTTCAACCGAAAAGGTTGGTGTATTTGAAAATTAAGACATATTTTCTTCATATACATTGTTTTTTACGAGTTTACACTTAAATATACATTTCTGACGTTTTTGGCAGAAAATTCCCATTTTAGTTCATTCACTTCCTGTTTGCCCTGTTTTTGAAAGACATTGTGCAATGCCGGATAGTTGAGAATACCGTAGATGGCGTCTGCCATGGCGTGTGTATCCCAAAAGTCAATCTTGATGGCGTGTTGCAGAATTTCCGATACACCCGATTGGCGGGAAATGATGACCGGCACATTGGATTGCATCGCTTCCAAAGGTGAAATGCCGAATGGCTCGGAAATAGAGGGCATCACATACACATCACTCAGGTGGAACATCTTATAGACGTCATCGCCCCGCAGGAAACCGGTGAAGTTGAACTTGTCCATGATGCCCAACCTTGCGGCTCGACGTATCATTTTGTGCATCATATCGCCGCTGCCCGCCATCACAAAACGCACATTGTCCATCTTTTTGAGCACCAGATTTGCCGCTTCTATAAAGTATTCCGGTCCCTTCTGCATGGTGATGCGACCGAGAAAAGTGACGATTTTTTCGTCAAACTTTTTTAAGTCTGCATCCGAGTCTTCCACCGGTTCCACAGCGTTATAAACCGTTACCACTTTGGCGGGATCAATATGGTACTTCTCAATGACAATATTTCGTGTGAAATTGCTCACTGTGATGATTTTATCGGCAACCTCCATCCCCTGTTTCTCAATATTGAACACCACAGGATTGACATTGCCGCCGCTACGGTCGAAATCGGTAGCGTGCACGTGAATGACTAACGGTTTGCCCGAAACATGTTTGGCTGCAATTCCCGCAGGGTAGCAAAGCCAGTCGTGGGCGTGAATCATGTCAAAGTCATTGTTGAGGGCAATGGATGTGGCTACTACCGCGTAATTGGCTATTTCCTGTATCATATTTTTGCCGTAGCCTCCCGAAAACTGGAACTTCCCATTGAAATCGGATGTGATGAACCTGTTTTCTCCGGACTCCACATAATCGGAATACTGGTCGTAAAAATCCGGATCCACGTATGGCAGCAGATTGACACCCACTTCAATCGTTTGCAATCCTTTCAAAAATCCGGCAAAACGTACATCCTGTATGCGCACAGGGATATTATTGGCTCCAATCAGTTCGATTTTACTCTGTTGCGACTCGTCGCCGAATGCTTTGGGCACCACAAACAGCACTTCGATGTCGGAAAAGGTGGACAAGCCTTTCGTCAATCCGTAACAGGCTGTACCCAGACCTCCCGAAATGTGCGGTGGAAATTCCCATCCAAACATTAAAACTTTCATAACACACAGTTTATTTATTGATGATAACCGTCATTCATCGCTTATTGACTATATTTTTCAACCAGTTTGACCATCGACAGCAGGGCGCCTACGCTCCAAGCCTGAGAAATGGCTCCCTTAGCCTGATGCGGCGGATCGCCATTATATATCTCGGATATGGTGCCGATGCCATGCTGCATCATCTCCTCTTCAAAGCCATGTAACAGACTTTCGATATAGGCGACTCCTGATTTTTTGTGCACCCGCAGCCATCCCATGCTGAACCCTTCAAGCAGCCATGGCCACACCGTCCCTTGATGGTAGGCAGCATCCCGCGACTCCTGCGAGCCTTCGTAGATGCCGATATATTTGGGGTCTTCCGGCGACAGTGTCCGTAGCCCCCGTGTGGTGACCAACTGAGTATTCACCACATCCAGCACCGATTTCTTGATTTCATCACTGACGGGACTGTAGGGCAGCGAAGTGGCAAATACCTGATTCGGTCGTATTGACCAGTCCTTCAAGCCGTTGTTGACCACATCCGCCAGATAACCGCGTTCTTCGTCCCAGAATAATTTTACAAACGAGTCGGCAATGAGTGCGGGCAACTCTTTCCATTCGCCGATAAACTTTTTGTCGCCGGCTTCTTTCGCCAATTCAAGTGAAAACAGGATGGCGTTGTACCACAACGCTTGTATTTCCACAGGATAGCCGATTCGCGGTGTTTGCGGAACGCCGTTTACCACCGCATCCATCCATGTGAGCGCTTTGCCTTCCTGCCCTGCATATATCAAGCCGTTGTCGTGCATTCTGATATTGTAAGGCAATGAGCCGTTGCGAAAATTAGCAAGGATGGCTTTCATCGGAGTGCCATATTGCTTCCATACCGCCTGTTGATCGCCTGTATAGCCTGCATATTGCTGCACGGCAGAGAAAAACCACAAAGGGGCATCGACGGAGTTGAACGCCGGATTTTCGCGACTGCCCATATTGGGGAACAGTCCGCCTTCCATGCGGTTAATCATAGTGTCAAGCACTTCCTTACAGGTTTTCTTGTCATCAATGCCCAAGGTGATGCCCGGCAGAGCGATGAAAGTATCGCGCCCCCACACGCCAAACCATGGATAGCCTGCAATCACTTCCGTGCTGTTGTCCTTGTTGCGCACAATGAATTGCTGTGCAGCGTTGTTGAGGCAGTGCAGATAACTCGCCCGCGGCATCCGGCGCTCGAAATAGAAGGAAAACGAGCGTTTGAACGAGGCAGGATTTTCTTCGCTCAGGCTTGCCGAGAAAATAATAGATTCGCCTTTTTTAATTTCCAGTTCAAAATAACCCGGCACAAATAAATCTTCGCGATAATCGTAGCCGCGTTCCTGTTCTTTTGGATACGCTATGCCGTAAAACCAGTCGGGCACAGGCACAAACTCAACGTCTTTGGAAAATTGCATATACAACGCCGGAAGCCCTGCGTACATCTTGCTGACAATGCCGTTTTTAACGGATTTCACGCGGGTATTGGCGTCAAGGTTGGCATGGGTAAGGCTGTGCATATCGCGAAAAGCCAAAAACGGGCGAAATCGCAGTATGGTAGGGGAATGGGCGTCCATCAGCTCATAGCGGATAAGGATTTGCTCCTTTTGGTCAAGCAACAGGCTTTCCTTGCGAAGAATGACTCCTCCAACCCTGTATAACACGCTGGCGACTGTGTCTGCAGAAAAATCAACGACATATTTATGTCCCTTGGGGTCATAAATTTCGTCATCGTATTTATGTATGCCCAAATTAAATTCGTTATCGTGTTGAACGATCGTTTCATCCAATGACGATAAAAACACATATCGCTTATTTTCAAACTGTTCAACGGGACTAACCAGCAAGCCATGGTACTTTCTTGTATTGCAACCGATGATGGTTGTGTTGCAGAATGAACCACCTCTGTTGGAACGAATCATCTCTCTGTTCAGAGAATATTCTAAATTAGCCAATTGGATTTTATCAAAATTCAGATAACTCATAGTACAAATTTTTATATAATGCTCTCGTTTTCAAAAATTTAGCGAAAACGAAACGCATAAATTCAATTGTTAAATATACATATAAAAATGATAATATCAAAGTATTTATGCAAAATAATTATTTTTTCCGGCTAAAATAGGGTAGTTTTTAAAATTTTATTATTTTTGCAGAAAATATTTTTGATATGAGCAGAGCCAAGAAGGTATCAAAAATAACAGATGTCATTGACAATGAAAAATCTACGTAATTTCGTTGCATCTGTGTCGCCTCAAAAAAAAGCCGAAAATATGTTAAATTATCTGAAAAATCATTACTTTTGCACTGTCAAAATTTCGCTGGCATGAATTTATTGCGTACTTTTATTGTTGGGTTATTTTCCGTATTCTGTTTACAAACCGTTGAAGCACAGGTTACTGTGACGGTGTCCAAAAAGAAAACAGTGATAGAGGGAAAAAGCTATTACCTGCACACTGTAAAGCAGGGAGAAACCTTGTATTCTATTAGCAAGGCATACAATATTCAGCAAAAAGATATTGTATTTAACAATCCGGGGGCTTTGGAAAGCATTCGGGTGGGTGAAGAACTGAAAATACCCGAAAAAACGACCGGTGCAGAAGCAGCCAAAACGCAATTGGAGTCAGCACAGTTCATCTATCATATTGCTGAACAGGGACAGACGGTATATTCGCTCATGCAGAAGTACCACCTCACGCAGGAGGAGTTGTACAAGCAAAATCCAGAGTTGGAACATTCACCCTTGCAAGTGGGGCAGGTAGTCACCATTCCGAAGCAAAATGCCCAAACTTCCAACGCCGATAACGGATTTCGGATTCATGAGGTGCAAAAACGCGAAACGCTGTTTTCCATCGCCAAATCATACAATCTGAGTGTCAATCAATTGATTGACGCTAATCCGGTGATTAATTCCCGCTCTCAAGACCTTCGCGCAGGGCAAAAAATCAAAATTCCGCTTCCCGACATGAAACCGATAGGCATACCGGTTGAAATATCGCAAACGGACACGGTGATTGTCAGGAAAGATTTGGAAGAAGATTCGGTGGATTGTGTTCCGGTGGCGCAAAATAATTTTAAAATAGCCATGTTGCTGCCGCTGTTCCTGTCGGACAATGCCTCGGCTGTTTCCGATACCTCTCTCACTAAGGATGCGCAGGGGCGTTATGTCCGCAAAGACGGTACCTACTGGATTTCGCCTCACTCCGAAACAGCGCTCGAATTTTACCAAGGCGCTTTGCTGGCGATTGATTCTCTCAAAAAAACAGGGTTTAACGCAAAGGTGTATGTGTTTGACACTATGCGAGATACCTTGGAAGTACAGAAAATTCTCAGTCAACCGCTGATGAAGGAAATGGATTTGATGATCGGACCGTTTCAAACGGAATTAGTGGATAAAACAGCCCAATTTGCAGCCGAAAACCATATTTTTTATGTTTCTCCAACAGCGGTCAATATCGAATCGGTAAAAAACAGCCCTTATCTGATGCAAGTGACCACCGGCGCTATGAGTACCATTGCACCTACGATGGACATTATCAGCCGACAGCGGGACAGCATCAGAGTGGCGCTTATCGGAAACAAATCGGAAACCGACCAAACGCTTTTTCACGCTTACCACAACAGATTGAAGACCATTCTGCCCGATTCTATGATTTCTACTTATCAATTCAAGGTGGACAGTCTTAAAACGCCACCTGAATATCTGAAAAAGAAAACGAAAAATGTGGTGATTGTTACCGCCTCCAATGAGGTTTTCATCACGATTATCGCGGCTCATCTCAACGCTGCGACGCGCGATTATCCGGTGAATCTTTACGGTTTATCGGTATGGACGAATTTTATTAATCTTGACCCGGAATACCTGCATAACGTTGAATTTCGCTTTGCGACGCCTTATTATATAGACTACTCCCGCAAAGACGTGTTGCGTTTTTTGCAACAATATCGGAAATACTATGCCACCGAACCCAGTTTGAACAGGCAGGGAAGTTATTCGCTCCTGCCTGTTCAGCACGCATTTTTGGGATATGACATTATGCTTTTTTTTGGCTCGGCAGTGAAGGTGTATGGGAAGAATTTCGGTCATTGCATTTCCCGTTTCAGACTTCCTGCGCTCCAATCCGATTTTCATTTTACCAAAGTCAACTCCACCGGCGGACACATCAACAGCAATCTGAATATTTACCGTTACACTAAAAACTACAAGGTAGTACAGGATAAGAAAAGTGAAAATTGACGATTTTATATCCCCTTCGGGAATGCGAGTGTTGATGACGGCAACTGCGGCAGTTATCGTGGGGACGGTCGTTTATTTGCGTTATATTTACAGGCGTTATAAAAAAGCGCCCTTTCGTATCCGCACAAAAAGCAGATATTTCGGTGGCTTGCAAATGTCGGTGAGTGTTTTCAACAAGACAAAAGAAATGATAGAAATCAATCCGCCCATTGTGGAATTTCGTCAACCGCGCATGAAAAAGCGGAAGTTCAAAATTATCCCGCCCGGAGACAGGGATATTTTTCCCTTAGGCTTGTTGCCTCATACGGGTTATGACTTTGTGGTACATTTTATTCGCCTCTACGACCTCGAAGAACGCTTGCGCAAATACAAAAAAATAGCCATCCACATAGAAGACAAAAAGGGTCATCTTTTGATGCAGAAAACAGTAAAACTGAAACAGCCCAAACTTGAAACCTGAAACCTGAAACTTAAAACTATTTAAACAACGTCCTGAACGGCTTTTTTCATTCGTTCATATTTGTTTTCCATATCCTGCAACAGTTTGAACTGGGCAAGGGTGCGAATCCAATTGTGTTCGGGCGAATGTATCTTGTAGTACAAGTCGCCGTCAAGATAATCTGCGAAAAAGCGGACGGCCTGCATATAAGTCAGCAGTTTAGCGCCAAAAGCGAGATGGTCTTTTTCCACAGGCAACAGGAACGATTTGGCTTTTTCAAGGTAGCCTTTGGTATAAGCCTCGAAAATAGGCATATTGAGGGATACGTTGTTTAAATTTGTGTCGTCTTCCTTGCCGGTATTGGCTCCTGTACGCATGAAATCGCCAAAATCGCTAAGTACATAACCCGGCATCACCGTGTCCAAGTCCACCACGCAAAGCACATTGCCGTTTTTGTCGAACAGCACGTTGTTCACCTTCGTGTCGCAGTGATTGATGCGCTTGGGCAGTTTCCCTTCGCGGTGCAGTTGTTCGGGGCGGCACATTTCCTCGGCGCGTTTTTCTATCTCATCCACCAGATACTGCGTTTTTTGCAAACGCCCCGCCTTATTGTCCTTCACCGCTTGGCGGAAGGTAGCCAGCCGGCTTTCCATATTGTGAAAATTGGGAATGGTTTCCACCAGCGGCTCGCCGGGAAGGTCGGACAGCATGGTTTGAAAATCGCCGAACGCACGACCTGCCTGCAAGGACAGTTCGGCGTTCACATCATCATAACTGTAACTATCAGGCACAAAGCGAAGTATCCGCCAGTAATTTCCTTCGCCATCTCGGTGAAACAACTTGCCGTCTTTGGCGGGAATCAGTTGCAATACGCGATTTTGTATGTTTTTTACGCCGGCGTCCGTCAGTTTTTTGCGAATATGATTGGTGACGCGAAGAATATTGTTCTGCAAAGCAGGAACATCCTTGAATATAGCATGGTTGATGCGTTGCAGTACGTAATCCGGCGCCTCTCCGGCTGTAAGCATCTTGTAGGAATCGTTGATATGTCCTGCACCAAGCGGTTTGACCGATATAATAGGGTCTTGTATGTCAAAAAATGACACAATTGTTTGCTGTTTTTCCATTAATTGCTGTTAATAAGATTTACTAATTGTATTTTGCTTCTTTCACTTTGTTGAGAAACAACATCAGCGACATCCAGTATTCGTTAGAGGTTGGTTCTTCGTTCCATAAAGCGGGTGCGCCCTGCATACCGTTGCCGCCAGTCGGCTGAAAGCGCGTTAACAGATTGGTGGGTATCGTCTGAATCAAATCTGTTACAAAAGGATATTCGTGTTGAGTGGTGGCTACAAACAGCAATTGGTCGAAATCCGTCAGCCATTTTTTTACAGGTACATTGGCGCCGAAATATTCTCCCGGGCTGAAAGCAATTGCCGCTGTGACTTGTTGGTTGTGGTTTGCCGCTTTCATCGCCAATGATGCGGAAAAATTGCTTCCCATCAGTATCAATCGCTTGTTGATAGCAATATTTGTAACATAACCAATGGCGGCAGCGATATCCTTTTCGCAATCGAGCATGGTAGCGGGTATTCCGCCGTTTTGTTCCAAATATTGTTTGGATGTTTCATTTCTCACATAGTTACATTCTTTGCCGTAGCGCAGGTCAACCGCCAAACAGCTGAATCCTAACTTCTGCAACTTGAAAGCAATGTCTTGATACTCGCCGCGACTGCTGTTTTCGCGGTGCAGCAGGATGATGAACGGCGCGTATTTGTCCACGCGATAGAGGTCTGCCGTAATGGTCAGTCCGTCAGCAGCGGTAAATGTTACTTTTTTTTGAGCGTACAACTGTGAAGACACAGACAGAGCAACACAAATTATCAACGATTTCACTGCATTCATGACATTTATTTTTGTTCAATAAAATCAACCAGCACGATTACGTGGTTCTGTTTTACTTCCACCACACCGTTGCCTGTCTGGTAGCGGGCAGTGTGCCCATCCTCAGCGTCAAATTTCAGTTCGCCGGACGACAAGGTGGAAATCACGGGGGCATGGTTTTTCAGAATCTCGAAAGAGCCGCTGCTCCCGGGCACTTTGACAAGGTTTACCTCGCCCGAATAAACCGTTTTTTGAGGGGTGATGACTTCCAAAAACATATCGTAATTTTTAGATTAATTGGACTCTTTCAGCAACTGTTCGCCTTTTTGGATGGCTTCCTCAATGGTTCCAACCATACTGAAAGCGGCTTCGGGATATTGGTCCACTTCGCCATTCATAATCATGTTGAAGCCTTTGATGGAATCCTGAATATCCACGAACACGCCTGCGCGTCCTGTAAACTGTTCGGCAACGTGAAACGGCTGCGACAGGAAGCGTTGCACACGACGTGCACGCTGTACTACCAGTTTATCCTGCTCCGACAATTCGTCCATACCCAAAATAGCAATGATATCCTGCAATTCTTTGTATCGTTGCAGTAATTCCTTCACCCGTTGGGCGGTATCGTAATGTTCGTTGCCTACAATCTCAGGCGTCAGGATGCGCGACATGGAGTCAAGAGGGTCCACCGCAGGGTAGATGCCCAATTCGGATATTTTACGGCTCAACACGGTGGTGGCGTCCAGGTGTACAAAGGTGGTGGCAGGTGCGGGGTCGGTCAAGTCGTCGGCAGGCACATAGATGGCTTCCACCGAAGTGATAGAACCGCTTTTGGTAGAGGTGATGCGCTCCTGCATGAAGCCCATTTCGGTAGCCAGTGTGGGCTGGTAACCTACGGCACTCGGCATACGCCCAAGCAGTGCGGAAACTTCCGATCCTGCCTGTGTGAAACGGAAGATATTGTCCACAAAGAACAAAATATCGCGTCCTTTGCCTGAACCGTCGCCATCGCGAAACGATTCGGCAATGGTCAGCCCCGACAGCGCTACATTGGCACGTGCTCCCGGCGGCTCGTTCATTTGCCCGAACACCAAAGTAGCCTGCGATTCTTTCAACTGTTCCTTGTCCACTTTCGATAAGTCCCAGCCGCCTTCTTCCATTGATTTTTGAAACTCTTCGCCGTATTTGATAACGCCCGATTCTATCATTTCGCGAAGCAGGTCGTTACCCTCGCGGGTGCGTTCGCCGACGCCTGCAAATACGGACATTCCCGAATATTTCTTGGCGATATTGTTAATCAATTCCATGATAATAACGGTTTTGCCTACACCGGCGCCACCAAACAAGCCGATTTTACCGCCCTTTGCATAAGGTTCGAGCAGGTCGATGACTTTGATACCGGTAAAAAGCACTTCCGTTTGTGTGGTAAGGTTCTCGAACTTGGGCGGTTCGCCGTGAATGCCGTAACCGTCCCTTTCCACTTGTTCCATGCCGTCAATGGCGTTGCCGATGACGTTGAGCAGTCTGCCGCGCACGTTGTCGCCCTTGGGCATACGAATAGCGCTACCTAAGGCGATCACTTTCATGCCGCGCTGCAAACCGTCGGTGGAATCCATGGAGATGGTACGCAAGGTGTTTTCGCCTATGTCTTGCTGAACTTCCAACACAATTTTTTGTCCGTCAGGACGTTCCACTTCTAATGCTTCGTGAATATGCGGCAGGTTATCTGCAAAATTCTCAAAACTTACATCTACCACAGGTCCGATAACCTGTATGATTTTTCCACTAATTTCAGGCATACTGACAATATTTGGGTTTAAAATACGCTATATTTTCAAAGTGGTAAAAATAGAGATTATTTTTCACTTTGAAAAATAAAAGCGGAAAATACAAAATCTTTGCCAAAATTTTCACATTTGCCAAAATATCTTTATATTTGCAGTTCATCCATACAAACAAAAGATGATAAAACAAGGTCTTGTTTATGGTGTTGCTGCATTATTTGCTGTCACTTTTGCGAGCGGATGCCGCAATAAAAAAGAAGCGGCAGCCGAAAAAGTCATTCCGGTACGTGTGTCGGAAATTGTGGCAGAGAATGTCAGTTTGGGGCATCACTATGTAGGCACAGTGGAAGAGGCGCAATCGCTGTCGTTGAGTTTTTCTGTTTCCGGCAATGTGGACAAAGTGCTGGTATGCGAAGGTGAGAAGGTCAAAAAAGGGCAACTGTTGGCGATATTGAATAGAGGCAACCTTCAAAGCGCTTACGACGCCGCCCTGTCAACACTTCATCAGGCTCAAGACGGCTACGACAGGCTTCTGCAACTGCACGAAAAAGGCAGTTTGACTGATATGAAATGGGTGGAGATGCAGACAGACCTGCAAAAAGCAAAATCCACAGAAGCCATCGCTCGCAAAAACCTTGAAGACAGCCGATTACACGCTCCGCGCGATGGTGTTGTGTCAAACTGTTCCATTGAAGCGGGCGAAAACGTCACACCCAATTTGGGCATCCTCAATTTGATAGTGGTGGACAGGGTGAAAGTGAAAACGCCCGTTCCGGAAAACGAAATCAGTGCTATCCGCATCGGACAGCCCGCACAAGTGACGGTTCCCGCGGCAGGAAACAGCATATTTCACGGAAAAGTGGAAGAAAAAGGCGTTTTGGCGAATCCCGTTTCCCACACTTACGAGGTGCGGATAGGCATTGACAATATCCAGTGGCAGCTGATGCCCGGAATGGTGGGCAAAGTATATTTGCAGAAAAGCGACAACCGCCGCATTGTTGTGCCGGCACGCACCGTTCAACTTGCCGCAGACGGGCGGCATTTCGTCTGGTTAGCCGTCGGATCCGCAGCCAAACAGCGGTTCGTGCAAACCGGCGACCTTGCCGCCCTCGGTGTGGTCATCAACGAGGGCTTGCAGGAAGGCGACCTGCTTATCACAGACGGGTATCACAAAGTGAGCGAAGGCATGAGGATTGAGAAAATATGGAAGTAGTTCTCCCGTCAAAAATTCCCCGTTGCCGACCATTTCTTATCCTTACGGGTTAGCGACACGCCGAAAGAATAACTGTATGCCAGATTGGCAGAATATTGTGTCGTTTTGCCGGTTTGTGCGTTATTGCGGACTGTTGCCAGACTGAGGTTGAAATTGTGCTTCTTTTGCAGGGTATAGCCGACTGTGACACGAAGGTTCATCACTTCTGCCGTATTTTCCTCTTTGTTGAACATATTGCTGTATGTGGCTGTCATTCCCGCCCGAAATACTTCCCAAAGGGTCTTTTGCACCGACAGATTGCAACTCACTGTTCCCATGTAATTGTCCGGCAGCTGATTATGGTTGTAGTTGAGCGAGGCAGAGGGCACGTAACCTGTAGTATATCTTGGAATCAAGCGTTTTGATGTTCACCGAATCCACAAAAGCCGTATCTTTGATGACGGACGGATATGCCAGCACGAACTCAAAATCGGGACGGTTTGCCTTGTAAACGCGGTATCCGTCAAGGTCTTTTTCTGTGTTGTGCGCCCACCGGATGAATACATGACCGGTGCTGTCTATCATCCCTGCCAATCCTGAAGGCGGCGCGGGCGGGATGCTGTCCACCAGTTCGGCATAAGTGACCAATTGCGAAAGCGTTTCCTGCGTGTCGTTGAACACGGACACGGCATAGTAATTGGTCAGTTCGGGGTTTTCGTCCGTGAAACTCCGCGCGGCGGGGTTTTCCACCAGCCGGAGCAAATCCTTCACGCCTTCGGGCTTGGATGAACGATATATCTTGAATCCTTTGATGTAGCCGTTCATTTCAGGCGGATACAGCCACTGCAACTCCACCTTTGCATTGTCTGTCACCGTGTTGCCGATAACAGTCGGGGCGCCCACCGCAGCAGAATGGAATCCGGTCGCGGGCTGCACAGCAGGGCGATATGCCGATCCTGCGCCAACAGTGCGGATGGAAACAGTATCCACAGCAAAACAGCCACAGCACATAACAGGCTGTTGGGTTTATGCTCCATTTTCGGATGGTGTTGCGTCATATTAATTGCCTGCAAATTTATTTTTTTTGTTTAATTATCTTCTCTAAAATCATAATTTACATTCCGAACAGCAAGGCGATGTGCCAGTGAACAGCAGTCCAAGCGCCACTATCAGATATTTTTTGCTGCTCTTCTTTGACTTCCCATCAATGTGCAATGATAACAGGGCAAACGCATAAAAAAGATACCCAAAAAATCAAAAGAGGCTGCCCGAAAATTCAGACAGCCTCT